>NZ_JAUBUB010000015.1:0-78640 GCF_036705265.1 Microcoleus sp. B4-C2 | reverse complement strand
TTGCTGCTTTTTCTATCTTGCCATACACGGTGATTCCTGGCTTAGTTCGGGATTTACCGGGTTAAATGTATCTGGTAAAGCTGATGGGCTGCAATATAAGTCCCGACAACTTCCGGGACTAAGTAGCGGAGGTCGATTTTTTCGGCGCAGCAGCGGCGGATGTGGCTCGACGAAATCTCGATCGCACGCATGGACAGCACTTCCCAGCGAATTTCCACGTCCACAAGAGCCATTTGTTCGGCAACTCGTCGGCCCACAGCAGTCGCCTGAACCTGCATCCTATCTCCCCCGGAATCGAGGGGTTTTCCACCCGGATAATCTCCCCACTCGGACAGTCCCCCACTCTCCTTGCTTTCTGCTGTCTCTCGATCTCCGTGACTCGGACGTGGGGCCACCAACCAATCGCACAACCGGGCAATTTCGGCGCACCGGTGCCATTTGGGAAGAGTAAGGAGTGCGTCACTACCAATAATCCAGTACCAGCGATGATCGCCTGGATACAATTTTTGCAAATACAGCAGGGTGTCGATCGCAAAACAACTGCCTCTGGGATTGGCCGACCGCGGCGAAATTACGAAGTCTGGGCGATCGGCGATCGCCAGAGCAAGCATTTCCCGCCGCTGCTCAAAACTTGCCAAATCCGGGCGCTCTTTGTGAGGAGGAGAGCGATCCGGTACCCAAATGACTCGATCGAGAGCAAATTGACTCGCAGCCGTTTCGGCTACCAACACGTGACCCCAGTGAACCGGGTCAAAAGTCCCCCCCAAAACCGCTATTTTCCCCATATTTCCCCCAAATCAGGATTAATACAGACATCGCGCCAATTTTCTGTTTATACGCTTTTAACCATAAGCTCGTTTATGAGAAAACCCTCGCTTTACATCGGCGACAAACCCCTAGACGACCCTAGTTTCGACGATCGTCCTGGACGCTGAAACCGGTTTTTTCAACCCCCTTAATTCGTCCAAACCTTCAATAAGACTTAAAAAACCCGCTTCTGAGCGTCGGAGTGGGTTCGGGACTGGTTGATTAACCTTGCCAATATTAATCCCAACTTGTTTCTCGTTTTGCGATCGACCGCCTGAGCATTCGTTTGTGGGCTACCGAAAAAGTTTTGACGGTAGATATACTTAGCGCACTGGTAAAAATTTTAAGGACTGCCAAGAGCGTCGATCGGCTTCTCGATCAAAACCAATGATTTGGTTTGATCTATGGCTTTGCGACTATTTCGACGAACTGCATAACTTGTATATATACAATAAATTCAGAATATATACTATAGCTGCGATCGTGTCAATCTCTCACTTTCAAGAAAAAATGACCGTAGGAGTAGATAAATGACTACAAAATGAGCGAAATTTTGTTGTTCGTGGTAGTGTTTGTAAATCCTTATGGGTTTTACCCTCAATCTTGGTAGAAAGGTTGTGGGGCTTTTGCTGCCGTATCCCAGCACAGCAGGCGGATAGAAATAGAAAGAATGCAGGAGTATGCAACCACCCAAAATTAGTCTATTGGCCCCGACCCCAGACCCCGTTTTCTGTTACCTGCAATTTTCGAGCTGTGACTGTTCCGGAAAACTACTCGGTACTAAGTCATATAGGATACAAGACAAACATCTCTACAAGTCCCTCAAATCTAGGGACACGCAGAGAATTTTGTACAAAATCTCTAGCGAACTGTATCCTGAAAAAACAATTCTTGATATGATATCGCGTGTTATTGGCGTGGTGTGGTGTGTGAGGAGCAAAGATGCCGAGTTCTGTTGATTTTAGCGGTAGACCATTTCATTTCATCGGCATTGGTGGGATTGGGATGTCAGCCCTTGCCTACATTCTAGCTAAACGCAAGTTGCCTGTGTACGGCTCCGACATTAAATCGAGTCACATAACCGAGCGCTTGCAAGGAATAGGAGCTCATATTTTTTGGAGTCAAGACGCCAGCAATTTTGAATTATTTCAAAAGGCCCTTAACGGTAGCAGTCCCGACTGCGGGCAACAGGAAAGGGCAGTATCCTCGATAGTCGCGGGTACGGTAGGGACTTCTGTCGCGACAGCCGAAGCTCTCCAATTGAACGGCAACGGTTCAAGCGCCCAAGCAATTCCGGGATTGCCTCAAGTAGTATGTTCGACGGCTATTCACCCAGCCAATGCCGAATATCGAGCTGCTTTAGATTTGGGCTGTCCGATTTTTCATCGATCGGATGTGTTGGCAGCGTTAATTCAAGATTACCAAAGCATAGCCGTAGCCGGGACTCACGGCAAAACTACTACTAGCAGCTTAATCGGCTTCATGCTGATGGCTGCGGGTCTAGACCCGACGATCGTAGTAGGAGGCGAGGTAAATGCTTGGGAAGGCAATGCCCGTTTGGGGGAAGGCCCCTACTTAGTGGCAGAGGCTGATGAATCCGACGGTTCTCTCGTTAAGCTGGTAGCCAAAATTGGCATAGTGACGAATGTCGAACTGGATCATCCAGACCATTACGATACCCTTGACCAGGTAATAGACACATTTAAGGTGTTTGCCCAAAACTGTCAAACCTTGGTGGGCTGCATTGATGACCAAATCGTCAAAGATTCCCTTCAGCCTAATGTCAGCTACAGCTTGCAGCCGGACAGCGGTGCTGACTACACGGCTTCGGACGTGGAGTACGGGGCCGAAAGTACCAAGGCCCGGATTTGGGAGCGAGGAGCTTTCCTGGGGGAAATGGAGTTGAAGTTGCTGGGCACACACAATCTCAGCAATGCACTAGCTGCAGTAGCAGTGGGCCGATTGTTGGGGTTAGAGTTTTCGGCGATTGCCCAAGCGATTGCTGGCTTTGAAGGAGCTCGCCGCCGTTTTGAGGTGCGGGGTTTTCACAATGACATCCTGTTTGTGGACGACTACGCTCACCATCCTAGCGAAATTCGTGTCACCTTGGCGGCCGCTCGCTTGCGTATCGAAGGTAGCGAAAAAAATCCCAAATCCCGAAGAGTGGTTGCAATTTTTCAACCCCACCGTTACAGCCGGACTCTGACATTTTTGCCAGAATTTGCTCAATCTTTTGGGGATGCTGATTTGGTTGTGGCTTGCGATATTTATAGTGCTGGGGAACCTAATTTAGGAGAGATTAGTGGGCAGCAAGTTGCTGATTTGATTGCTAAAGAAGGCCGAGAGGTTGAGTTTGCGCCTTCCCTGGAGTCAGTCACTAAGTTTTTAACCAAAAATCTGCAACCGGGGGATTTGGCTCTGTTTTTGGGCGCTGGTAATCTGAATCAGATTATTCCAGAGGTTATGGCTTTTTATCAACAAGCCGATCGCCCCGATTAGCTCGCGAACTGAGTAGAGTTGATCGACATTATGGCATGGCACTTTGTGCCGAAACTTCTGTCGGACGGCTCGCTCAAAGGGGCGACATAAGTTAGCTAAATGGATTTTCAACCACGTCTTCGAGCGAAGGTATTTTTAAGGATTTTCAAGATGGTGACTATCTCGAATGACTCCTCTGTTAAGGACTATCGGCGAGTGTATTCTCCTATTTCTTTGCGGGGAACTGATTGCAAGATTAATTCCCAAGTTTCGCTGGCGGGCCTGACTTCCTTCCGAGTCGGTGGCCCGGCCGAGTGGTACGTTGCTCCCCGCAGTATGGAGGCTTTGCAAGCGAGTTTTGCCTGGGCACACGATGAAGGGCTGCCGGTGACTCTGCTGGGTGCGGGTTCTAATTTGTTGGTGAGCGATCGGGGTTTGTCCGGTTTGGTCGTCGGCACTCGCTACCTGAAACAGGTGAATTTTAACCCAGAAACAGGTCAAGTTACAGCGGGGGCGGGGGAGTCAATTCCCCGCCTCGCTTGGTTGGCGGCTAAACGGGGCTGGAAAGGCCTAGAATGGGCAGTCGGCATACCGGGTACCGTGGGAGGGGCTGTGGTGATGAATGCAGGCGCTCACAGAGGCTGTACTGCTGATATTTTAGTCAATGCTCGCGTCCTATCCCCTGGTGGTAAGGTGGAAATTCTGACTCCCCAAGAGTTGGAGTACCGCTACCGGACTTCGGTGCTGCAAGGGGGCGATCGGCTAGTAACAGAAGCGACTTTTCAGTTACAGCCGGGATTCGACCGATCGCAAGTAATGGCAGAAACTAATGACCATTTCAGCCAGCGACGGACAACTCAACCTTACCACTTACCGAGCTGTGGCTCAGTCTTCCGTAACCCTGGCCCCAAGACGGCAGGTTGGTTCATCGAACAAGCGGGACTGAAGGGATATCAGATCGGCGGTGCACAAGTAGCTCAGCGCCATGCTAATTTTATTCTTAACTGCGGGTCGGCAACGGCCAATGATATTTTTCACGTGATCCGCCATGTTCAACAGCAAGTCGAGCAGCGGTGGTCGCTGTTGTTGGAGCCAGAAGTTAGAATACTGGGAGAGTTTCCCTTCTAAGGCATCATTGAAGTAATACGGAAACGGCAGACTGCCAGCCCACACACCATCAAAAAGTAGTTGTCAAGAACCTCAGCCCTGACGGCATGAGGCTTGAAAGAGAAATCTAACAAGCCATCTTGACCCGCCTAAGTCTTAACTGACTACGTTTTTTGAGTCACGACACCGGGCGAATGCGAAGCTAGTTCCCTGCTCTGTCGCTAGTAGTTAAACAGTTCTAAGGTCACTGGAACAGTGCTCCTAGCCTAACAAGCTCAGAAAACATTGGCAAAGCTAACTTTACCCCAGAAATGGGAGATTGAGGACAACCATATCCTCACGGGGGGGCAACCACCCCCCTACCCCGCAAGGGGATTAAAATTAAATGTAAAGCCGTCCTGTAAGGACGGGGTTTCAGACCAGAGGAATTTTGATGACAAAATCAGGACAAGGATTTGGCTTCGGCCTGGGCAAAATGAAAGAACTGACTGAAGCTTTCAAAAAAGCTCAGCAGGTTCAAGAAGGAGCTAAAAAGCTCCAAGAAGAGTTGGATGTCATGGAAATTGAGGGAACTGCCGGCGGTGGCTTGGTCAAGGTTTTTCTCAGCGGCAACCAAGAACCCCGCCGCGTGGAAATCTCACCGGATGCCCTCGGTGAAGGTGCTGAGGTGGTTTCTGAACTCGTCACGGTGGCGATGCAGGATGCTTACGCTAAGTCTACGATGACGATGCGGGAGAAAATGGAAGAACTCACCGGGGGACTAAATCTCCCCGGTTTCGGTTAGTCATTAGTCATCAGTCATTAGTTGTTAGCTATCTGTGTTTAAAAACAAATCTATAGCTAATGACTGATTGATTTCTCTGAAGCACAAAACGTTGGGAAAAAGGGGAAAGTAAAAATTTTCTTTCTTCCCTTCCCATTAAAAATTACCAATTACTAATTATCAATTAAATGTCTTATAAATTATTGTTTGTATGCCTCGGAAATATCTGCCGATCGCCCTCAGCAGAAAATATTATGAATCACTTAATCGAACAAGCTGGTTTGAGCGATCGCATCACCTGCGATTCTGCCGGAACTGCTAGCTATCACATTGGCAGCCCCCCTGACAGGCGGATGGCATTGGCGGCGAGGAAGCGAGACATTGAATTGTTAGGCGAAGCCCGCCAATTTACCAGGAAAGATTTTGAAAATTTTGATTTGATTCTGGCTATGGATCGGGACAATTATCGCAATATTCTTGCCTTGGATGCGGCTGGAAAGTATAAAGATAAAGTGCGACTGATGTGCGATTTTTGCCAGAAATACGACCTTAAAGAAGTGCCAGATCCTTACTACGGTGGCCCGGAGGGATTCGATCGAGTAATTGATTTGCTGCACGATGCTGCCGAGGGTTTGTTGGAGTACGTTATCAATCAGGAAAAATTAACAATTACCAATTAACAGTTACCAATTACCAATTACCGACTAAATGGTGTTCCATCGCAAAGCGAACGAGTTCTGCACGGTTGTTGCTGTCAGTTTTTCTGAACAAGCTGCTGACGTGCTTTTCGACAGTTCGAGGGCTGAGGTGGAGTGTGGAGCCTATTTGAATATTAGAAAGACCTTCTGTCAGCAAATCTAGCACTTGTCGCTCTCGCTGAGTCAAAGTCGGAGCATTTTGGCTGGGAGATGCCCGTGAAGCGGAGCTATCTCGTAGGGAATCGCCTGTGTTTGACTTTTGAGTTAAAAAATCTGCTTCTGGCTTGTCATTGGCTCTGCTGCGTGCCTCTGTTGGCATTGGTTCGGGTTCCGGGGAACGAGAGGGGGCCTGAGCGATTAGAGCGTAGCGATCGAGCAAAGAGCGAATAACCGCCCCTAACTCTGGGAGTTCAAAAGGCTTAGCCAGATAATTGTCGCACCCCATCTGATAGCCGCGAATCCGTTCCTGCGTAGTCGTGCGTTCCGTCAAAAAAATCACCGGCAGCAAGCGGAAAGCGGGACGAGTCCGAACTCGCCGCACGAATTCGTAGCCATCCATCTGGGGCATTGTAATGTCGGTAACAATCAAGTGGGGCTGAAATTCATCTACCAAGCCTAAAGCTTCTTTGCCGTTCTCAGCAGCGATTACAGAGTATCCCGTAATTTCTAGATAATCGGTAATCGACAAGCGAGTCGCGAAATCGTCGTCAGCAACCAGAATCGTTAAGGGCATGAGGGGAATTTAAAAATTAAACATTAAAAGTGAAATTAGTCACTTTTAATGTTTAATTCTACTGTTTAATTCTCTTGATAGCTTGCAGTTAAAGTAGCCGGTTGTCCTAATTTGCCCTCCAAAGCTACGCCGCGCCCGTTGGCTGCCAAATGTCGCAGAGTTTTATAAATTGTCTCGATTTGCTCTGGCTTTCCTGCTTTTTTGGCTATTTCTGAGACAGACAGAGGTTTTTGGGCGTCTTTGAGCACTTGCAGTACCCGTTGCTGCAAGTCCAATACAGCAGCGGCCGCTTTTTTGCCGGCTTCGACGCCCGGTTGGTGATAGGCATTGACATTCACCAAGGAACCGTAAAAACCTACGGCTCTTTCGTAGAGGGCGATTAATGCTCCTACTGTCCTAGGGTTGACTTGGGGAATGGTGACAGTAATGGAATCTCGGTGATTTTCGTACAAGGCTTGTCGAGTTCCCTGCAACAAACCAGACAAATAATCTCCCGAAGTGACGCCGGTTTCTACTTCTGGGGAAATGCCTTGCCTGTCTTGCAAAACTTCGATAAATGTTAGGAAGAAATTCGGCACGCCGTCTCGCAGTTGCTGGACGTAGGCGTGTTGGTCGGTGCTGCCTTTGTTGCCGTAAACTGCGATTCCTTGATGAACTGTGTTGCCGTCTAAATCTTCCTGTTTGCCGATCGATTCCATGACTAATTGCTGCAAGTAGCGGCTGAACAATAGCAGTGAATCTTTATACGGCAAAACTACCATATCTTTTTCGCCACGTCCGTTGCAAGCAAAATACCAGGACATTGCTAACAAGGCGGCGGGATTATGTTTGATTTCGGTGGTTCTGGTAGCTTCGTCCATGACTTTCGCGCCATCGAGCATCGCCCGAATGTCGATGCCTTGCAAAGCTGCTGGCAAAAGTCCAACTGCTGACAATTCGGAAGTGCGTCCTCCCACCCAATCTGCCATCGGGAAGCTGGCAATCCAGCCTTCGGATTTGGCTAATTTGTCTAGTTTGCTGTCTGTTCCAGTGATGGCAATTGCTTGTTTGGCAAAATCCAGTTTTTCGGCGGCGAAGGCTTTTTGAACTTCGATCATCCCGTTGCGGGGTTCGGGGGTGCCGCCGGATTTGGAGATAGTAATTACTAGGGTGCTGGCGAGTTTGTCTTTGATTTTGTTAAGGATGCGATCGATCCCGGCGGGATCTGTGTTGTCGATAAAATGTATTGCTAGGGGCGGAATGTCTGGGGATAAAGCTTCGGCGACAAATTGGGGGCCGAGGGCCGAGCCGCCGATGCCGATCGAAATTATGTCGGTAAATTGCGGAGCAAAGGGCGGTTTAATATCGCGGTTTTGAATTTTCTTGACAAATGCTTCGACTTGTGCTATGCCTTCGACTATTTCTTGTTTTAATTCTGGAGTGGGAGCTAAATCGGGGTTTCGCAGCCAGTAGTGGCCCACCATGCGGTTTTCGTCGGGATTGGCGATCGCACCTGCTTCTAAAGCTGCCATGTCTTTGAAAGCTTTGTCAAATTTGGGCTTCAGTGCTGCTGCGAAAGCGTCGTCGAATCCCATGCGGCTGATATCGAGGTAAAGTCCCAATCCCTCGTGATAGTAAAGCCAGTCTTGATAGCGTTGCCAGAGTGCTGCGGCGTCCATAGGAATTCTCTACAATTTTTTTAATGTTCGATCGGCGTCGTCAGGAATCAACCAATTGTAGTTTAAAACGATCTGATGTACGGCTTTTGCAGAATCCCAATAAATTTAAGCATTAATCGTCTGAAGGCAGCCGGAACAGAAGGCAGTCAGAGCATTCGGCAGAATTAAACAATAAAAATATGACTTGGGCAACAGTCTTAGTAGGTAGATCCCTCATTAATGGTCACACCCCATAGATAGATCGAAGCGCCACAGAGATTTAACTGTAGTCGGCGTTGGCGTTTGGGCCATGGTTTCACAATATTCAAATTAGGGCGATCAGGTTCTGTAAAATAGGTATTGCGGTCAGGTTAAATATACTTTTAGCTGTCACTCAATAATCGGCTAAAAATATAATTAACAACTGTCAACTATCGGAAGTGTAGTATAATATACAGATATTAGAATTAAAGTGCGATCGACTATGCTTGCTCTATCTCCCGAATTAAAAGAAAGGTTAGCAACTCCGCTCAAAATCGGCGATTTTGAAGTTAAAAGTCGCGTCCTGCAATCGCCATTATCCGGCGTTACCGATTTGGTATTTCGCCGCCTGGTGCGCCGCTACGCGCCGGATTCGATGATGTACACGGAAATGGTAAACGCTACGGGTTTGCACTACGTGAAGCAATTACCGAGAATTATGGAAGTTGACCCGAACGAGCGCCCGATTAGCATTCAATTGTTTGACTGCCGGCCGGATTTCTTGGCAGAAGCGGCCCAGAAAGCAGTGGCAGAAGGAGCGGATACTGTTGATATTAATATGGGGTGTCCGGTTAACAAAATTACTAAAAACGGCGGCGGTTCTTCCCTGCTGCGAGATCCGGAAACAGCCGAGGCAATTGTGCGGGCTGTTGTGGAAGCGGTAGATGTTCCTGTCACGGTTAAAACTAGGATTGGTTGGACTGACAAAGAAATTAATATTTTGGAATTTGCCAAGCGGATGGAAGATGCGGGAGCAAAAATGATTACCGTGCACGGCCGCACTCGATCGCAAGGTTACACCGGCCCGGCAAAATGGGAGTGGATTCGCCGCGTGAAAGAAGTTTTATCGATTCCAGTTATTGCTAACGGGGATATTTTTTCAGTGGAAGCAGCGATGCGATGTCTGGAAGAAACCGGCGCCGATGGAGTGATGTGTTCGCGGGGAACTTTGGGCTATCCTTTTTTGGTGGGAGAAGTTGATTATTTCTTGAAAACTGGTGTGGAAAAGATAGCTCCGACACCAATTGAACGCCTCGAATGTGCTAAGGAACATTTGCGGGCTTTGTGGGAATATAAAGGTGAAAGCGGTGTTTGCCAAGCGCGCAAGCACTTAACCTGGTATGCTAAGGGTTTCCCCGGCGCTGGGGAATTGCGGGGCGTGTTGGCTGTGGTAGAAACGGTTGAACAAGGTTGCGATTCGATCGATCGGGCGATCGAGCAATTGCCCGCATAAACCTTACCCGCAGAGGTCAGTCGATTTTAGATTTTAGATTTTAGATTTTAGATTTACTTGCAGCATTGAATGTGGGAGCTTGAACTTTAGTCTAAAATTTTAATATCGACCCTCATGAGTGTACGTGGCACGGTATCCGTTTTTGGGCGGAGTCAACTAGGGATTACAGAAACAAAACCAGCCTCTGCGGGCTAAGATTTAAGACAAAGTTAAAAATTTGTGTGTGGGGGAAAGCATGGATTCCTTAAAAGGGCGAGATTTATTAAGTCTGGCAGATTTAAGCATTGACGAATTAAATTATTTGCTGGATCTAGCAGCCAGTTTAAAATCGGGAATGGTCAAGCTGAAACGCAATAAAGTTCTCGGCTTGTTATTTTCCAAAGCTTCAACGCGAACGCGGGTAAGTTTTACGGTAGCAATGTATAAATTGGGAGGGCAAGTGATTGACCTTAATCCCAACGTTACACAAGTCAGCCGCGGGGAACCTTTGGTAGATACAGCCAGGGTTTTAGACAGATATTTAGACATTTTGGCGATTCGGACATTCGAGCAAAAGGATTTAGCAACTTTTGCCAACTATGCGAAAATTCCTGTGATTAATGCGCTGACAGATGACGAACACCCATGTCAAGTGCTGGCGGATTTAATGACAGTAAAAGAGTGTTTTGGCAAGCTAGAAGGATTGACCCTGACTTATTTGGGCGATGGCAATAATATGGCTAATTCGCTGATGTTGGGCTGTGCAATGACGGGAATGAATGTAAGAATTGCTTGCCCTCAAGATTTCGGGCCCAATGCTGAGATAGTGGAAAAAGCTAAGAATATTGCTCAGGGAAAAACCGAAGTTACGGTGACGACGGACGCAGAAGCTGCTGTGAAGAATGCTCAAGTGATTTATACTGATGTTTGGGCGAGTATGGGACAGGAAGAGGAAGCAAAAATCAGAATTCCTTTGTTTGAACCCTATCAGGTAAATGAACAATTGCTGAAGTTAGCAGATAAGAATGCAATTGTACTGCACTGTTTGCCCGCACACCGGGATGAAGAGATTACCGATGCAGTGATTGAAGGCAGTCAATCGCGCGTTTGGGATCAGGCAGAAAATCGGATGCACGCTCAGCAAGCTTTGCTCGCAAGCATTCTGGAAAGCGATTAGGTTTGTAGTAACGACTTCAGTCCTTAAAGATGTTGTCAGTAAATATGTCGCCATTTCGCCAGTCCGCCAGGGGTTTAAACCCCTGGCTCAAAGCTTAAGTCGGTTAAAACCGACTGCGATTATTAGATTTATTGTATCGATTTGTTAGGCAAATAAAATTGCCGATGAATTCAAAATAGTTGGCGGTTTTTACAAACAGATTAAATGCTTGCCTCTCTATCTTCTCTCTCAGCGCCCTCTGCGCCCTCTGCGGTTAATAAAAATTATTAAGTTCGCAGCGCGCACCTATGGCATAATTGGTGGCAACATTGCCTGAATTGCGATATTAAAAGTAGGAAATTCCAGCGGTGAAACGATCGCGCTTTCTCCCAGAATTACTTCGCTTTGATACCCATTTTCAGTAGGTTCTCGAAAAACGTGCAGTTGTCGATCGCCCACATTTAATACCCAATAATCGGCAATTCCCGATCGCGCGTAAGCTTTGGCTTTAATTTCGCGATCGAAAGTTAAGCTGCTGTCTGCCACTTCGATAATTAGATATACCTCTGAGGGCGTCGGATGGTGAGTCGCATAGTCAAAAGGATCGATTCTGACTACGGCAATATCTGGTTCTGGTTCAGAATTGTCATCAAGGGCGATCGGATCTTGCATACGTACCCAGGCAAGATTTCTAAAAAGGTATTGCAGCAAGCTATCTGTACGCCCTAAAGCGGAGGTGTGAGCAGTTCCTTTTGCACTCATTTTGATGATATTTCCTGAAAGTAGTTCGACTCGTTCCTCTGGGTGAAAAAATCCCATCTCTCCCAGCTTGTGATACTCTTTAACTGTCCATTTACGGAGCGTGAAAGCAGCTTCTGTTGTTAGCATATCTCGATTGATAAATTTATAATTTGATGTGGAATGATTTTATTTTAGCTTATGATATTAACTGGTTCCCAGGCTCTGCCTGGGAACCGATATCTAGAGGCTCTGCCTCGCAAGCTTTTATGGAAATTGGAGGCACAGCCTCCGGATCTGCGTTACCAGGCTCTGCCTGGTAACGAGTAAAGCAGTTAAGATGCTCCGAGATTGATTTTTGTTACGTCACCGGCGACAACATTAACTGTTTGTTGAATTTGACTACCGTCAACTTTCAACTGATAAGTTCCCGGAGAAAGCTCGATCGCCCCAAACCATCCTTTACCATCGGCGCGCAGTTGACGCACCGCGCCAATATCATCGATCGACTGCAATGTCAAGCTCGCACCGTCGCAAGTTTGAGCGCACCGCTGCAAATTTCCGGCGATCGCACCTGTAGTCGGCCGCGACTTCCAAGGCATATCGGGAATCCCCACCGCAGTCGTCCACACAGGCTGAGTTTCAACAGTTTTACCCGTCGCGCCGTCAACGTATTGACTCGGCTGCGAGAGCGCGGTATAAAACCAATCATTGCTTTGAAGAACGTATTTCCAAGGCTGGCGGGGCAAATCACCGCTACCGCCCGATCGCAGTTCCACATTCGTGTACACGTTGCTGCTAGCGTAGGAATAGAGCACTGTACCTGCGACGTGATTTCCTTTCGCAGAAGGCCCTTCGGCGCGGCGAACCTGCGCGAGGGTGTCTTCGATGTAGTTGAGGTAATTGCCGGGGCCGATCGCAATTTGGCGGTTATACTGGTGGTCTTTGGCGTACTCGATCCAGTTGTCGTAAGCGAGTTTTTGCGATCGTTTGTACTCGCGCTGGTAAGTCATCGGCATCGCCATGTCTACGATCCCTTCTTCCAGCCAAGCGCGCCAATCTTGCAATACTTCTTTGTAAGGCTGGGTTTGATACCATCCGGCATCGTTTTTCGGGCCGTCTCCCCAGGCGATCGTGGCGGCAGTAATTTTAACACGCGGTTTAATCGCAAGGCTTTCTACATAAAGCTTCCGCACTAAATTTGTCACCTGGTCGCGCCGCCACTGCATCCACGCGGGATCGGTGGGTGCGGGTTTGCCCGATCGACCTGTTTGCTGATTGAAACGGGCGATCGCAGTGGGATTGTAGCCCCAAGTCGGCCCGCCGTAGCGCACATAATCCAACTGTACGCCGTCCACATCGTAGCGCTTCAGCAAGTCCAAATAGACGGAAACAGTATAATCTACGGCGTCTGGATGGCCGGGATCGAGATAGCCTTGGGCTTGCCCACCGTAAGTCAGCATCGCCCAATTGTCGCTGCCGGGGGCAGAAGGCCCGTGTTGTTGCCAAACGTGACCGGCGGGAAGTTTGGTGCCCGAAACCACCGGCAGCGTCACCATCCAAGCGTGTACTTCAATGCCTGCGGCGTGGGCTTTGTCAATCAAATCTTGCAGGGGATCGAAACCCGCCGGAACGTTGGGATCGAGGGTGCGGGGTTCGATCGTACTCGTGTAAAAAGCATCGCCACGGCGGCGGACTTGGGCAACGATCGCGTTGGCATTTGCCCGCTGTGCGTCTGCGATCAATTTTGTGACTTCTTGAGGCGTTTTGAAGCCAGGGTTGAAGGCGTCCACCCAGAATGCGCGAAATTCGGCGGTTTGGGTTTGCGGGGGCATAGTTGCGATCGCGCGGGATGGGAAGTTTGATAACCAACCAGGAGTCAGCAGAAAACTAATTGTTAAGCCAATCAGGAACAAGCTTGACAAAAAGAATGTTTTGGTCTTTCGCATGAGAAGTGTGTGAGAGAGCGTTTAACAGTCCTTTACGGACTTTTGGTGTGAGCGTCCGCTTGACATTTTCGCACAATGGTACATTAAGTGGGCAGATCAGTAAATAGTTGAGTAATACCGCTGGGAGAGTCGAGGATGAGATTAAAATTGACCTTGGCAAAATGCGCGATATTTTCCGATCTTTCAATATAGCGGTTGAGCCCGTAAATTGAATCCGCTACACCACTTAACATAGTTTTACAGGCTAAATACGGTTTTAATGATTTTCATTTTGGCTGTATCAAGGCCGCATTCAAGTTTGGAAATTGGACTGAGGGTTTTCCACTTGCCTTTATTCGCGGTGAAGATAGCATCGGCTGTTTTTTCAGGATCGATAGTTTCAAAGCCTCCTATTTTATTAGTTGATAAGTAATTGAGGCGATCGAAAATTTCATCTCTTGATGCACGTTTCACACTAACTGCTTCAGGCGGTGGCGGCGGTGGCGGTGGCGGTGATATAGAAAATACTTTACCAATCAAATCTAATCTCGCCTTACTCAAACCACATTGTAACTTAGTCAGGGGGGTGAAATCTGACCATTGAGCGCGGTTAGAATCTACAATTTTATTGGCAGTTTCAACTGGTTTTACATTCTTCCAATTATGCTCCTTAACTAAGTATTTAAGTACAGCTAAGATAGTATCTTTTGATGCTGTACTCAGATTTACTGTGGGATTTGCTTCTCGCGCTAGAATCTTCGCTTGTTCAATATTTGATGGTTTTGGGTCAATGACAATACACCATACTGAATCTAATTTGGCTTGTTGAGCTACAGCATAGACAAAGTGATTGCTCACCACTTGATACTGAGACTCGCCTGTTTCTTTAACGATAATCGGAATCCAATTGCGATTACCTGCTTGCAAGACGGCTTCGGCGGCTCCGGCAATGATAAACTCTGACTCAGAGCAGGGTTCTGCTGACTCAATTTTAGATAACTTCAAGTTAATTAACTTACCGATGTTCTCAGAATTACTCATACAAGAAATACTCCTTCGCTAATTTTAAGTAATATTCAGCGGCTTTTTTGTGTAGAAAAACCGCTGGTTTTCGACAAAAAGCTGCAGTAGAAACAACTTCATATTCTGGAACACTGAATATAGTTGGGTCAATCACCGTTTTTGTAGATTTAGGCCAATAATAGGGCAACAAATTAGTATCTAGAAGATAATTATCTCCTTTCTTAACTGTAAGAATTGCTTTAATTTCTGCATTTGCTCTTTTGATTGAAGCCTCTGTTTCTTTATGTTTATTGAAAAATATCGGCAAGGCAATAGGGCCACCGTCCTTCCTAAGCTTCTTAACTTCAGGTAAGAATACTTTAATCACTTTAGCAGCATTTTTTAAAGATGAAAAGTTATTGTGTTCTGTTGGCATGAGGATTACATCGGAAGCTATCACAGAGCTTTTACTAAAAAAAGTCCAGTTCGTAGGTGCATCAATTAAGATGTAATCATAATTACGAACAAAAGTCTCAAGCAAATCTCGCAGCCTTGCTGAACCTTTCTCAATTTGTGCTTCATAATCATAAGCCATGAACTTCGATAATCCTGAATCAGATGGGATGACATCAAATACCTTAACTAATAGACCTGCTTTATCCTTCAGATTAAATGCTTGAAGAGTTTCTTTAACATTCAATGCTTCATCAACCAGGCACTGAGATAATTTAACTTTTGCCTCCTGTAAGCCCAATGAATCGGTTAAATCTCCTTGTTGTGGATCGAAGTCAACAACAAGCACTTTTTTGTGCTGTTGTCGAAGAATCGCAGCCAAGTTGATTGTCGTTGTAGTTTTTCCCACGCCTCCCTTATCATTATAAATGCAAATTGTTAAAGCTTGGGGTGGATTTTCCAGCAAGTTCTTAATTCTAATAATTATCTCAATAATATTATCTTTGGTAATCCTCATGCAGTCAGTAGCAGGCAATACGATTTTACCATGTTTACGGAATAGCTGGATATCTGTTGAGTTAGTGATCATACCCCATTGAGATGTGTGGCACTTAGCATCAAGAAGATAACGTGTTATCTGTTCTTTAGTTTTTTTGTACGTGGGAGTACCTTCTGCTAAGTTAAGGATTACCTTTCCTGATACTCTCCCTTTAACTTCAATGATTAAGTATGGGTTAATCTTAGCAACTGAAAATTTATCCTCATCGTGATTCTTGCGAGCAGCAAAATCAGCAGGACCCTTCCCTGTTTTAAACTGTTGTACCCACTCATCAGAGCTGAATCCAAGTGCATTTAGAAGGCGTTTGACAAATCGATCTTCGACTTCTGGCTCTTCTGCATTCTCTGAAATACTATCTAAAACTTCATTCCAGTTGATAGTTGTCATCATTTACACCTAGATACTTAAGTAAAATCATAACGCTTGGTTTGAGTTTGTGTCATCGTTAGTGACCTCCCGCTCTAGCTATATGAACAGTCAACATACTTTTGGATAAGTTATATATTGTCGAAGGCGCTTGACTTTTTTGCACATCGGTGAAAATTTAGGGGAAAATACACTGAACTGGCGATCGCACTTTTTGAACAAATGATAGTACCGCACTTTCAAACCCTAGCCCTTCCGGGTAACAGCTACTCAACTGCAAGCAATTTACTCGATCGAGTAGATGGCTGGCGCCAAGAAGCAACCCGAAAGCTGCAGCAAAGCCAGAGAGGAGAAAAGGGACAATTTTTAACACCTTCCTCAGTCGCAAGTTTGATGGCGGGAATGTTTGAATTTAACTGTCCCGATATATCGCTTTTAGATGCCGGGGCTGGTATTGGTTCCCTGTTAGCAGCCGTTGTTTGCGAGCTTTGTCAGCGCCCAAACAAACCGCACAGCCTGCACGTTACAGCTTATGAAATTGACCTTATTTTGATTGAATACCTCAAGCAAACTTTAGAATTATGCAGCATTGAATGTCAGCGCTTTGGGATATCTTTTACCTGTGAGATTCGCGAAATTGATTTTATTCAAGACAGCGCCGATATGTTGCAGCCCAATCTATTTACACAACCAGTGAAACTGGAATTTACCCATGCAATTATCAATCCTCCCTATGCCAAAATAGACGCTAAATCCCAAGCCCGAACCTTGCTGCGTTCTATAGGACTAGAAACCAGCAATCTCTACGCTGGATTCACAGTTGCTGCTGCTCACCTGCTCAAACCAAACGGTGAATTAGTGTCGATTACTCCCCGCAGCTTTTGCAACGGTTTATACTTTCGAGATTTCCGCAAAGTATTCCTTCAAATGATGGCTTTACGCCAAGTACACATCTTTGAATCCCGACAGTTGCCATTTCGCGATGATGCCGTGCTGCAAGAAACTATTATTGTGCGCGCCACCAAACAAATAGAACAGCCAGATACTGTACTAATTACCTCAAGCAGCAGCGCGGGCGACGACTTGGTTTTATCTCACCAACTGCCCTATACCGCCTTAATTAATCCCAATGATTCCGAGCAATTTATTCGGATTTTACCGGATTCTGTCAGCCAGAAAGTAGCCGAGCAAATGGCTCAATTTACTTGCACCCTAGAGGAATTAGGCTTAACAGTTTCCACCGGAAAAGTTGTAGATTTTCGTGTTCGCTCTGACTTGCGGCTAAAACCTGAGAACGGTACAGTTCCGCTGATTTATCCCGCACACTTCTCGGCTGGCGGTGTTGAATATCCCACAGCCACGAGAAAGCATCAAGCTTTAGCTGTCACGGAAAAAACTGCTGCACTCCTCGTACCTAACGAACATTATGTTTTGAGCAAGCGCTTCTCCTCAAAGGAAGAGAAAAAGCGAATTGTTGCAGTTGTTTGGGATGCCAATAAAATTAATAGTTCTAGCGTTGGTTTTGAGAACCATTTGAATTACTTTCACCAACAGGGACGCGGATTAGACCTCACCCTGGCGCGGGGATTAGCCGTTTATCTAAATTCGAGTTTGGTAGATGCGTTTTTCCGACTGTTCAACGGACACACTCAAGTTAATGCTACGGATTTACGCAATTTGAAGTATCCTAATCGAGAGCAATTACTTTTACTTGGCGCTCAAATAGGAGAAATATTTCCTACACAGCGGGAGATCGATCGACTTGTCGAGAGACAACTGCTGAACGATCCCAATCCGTTAGAAAATAGCCCAATGACAATCAAGAACCGTATTGATGAATCTCTAGAAATACTTGCAGCGCTGGGTTTTCCAAAAGGTCAGCTTAACGAACGTTCCGCCTTAACCCTTCTGGCTTTGCTTGACCTCAAGCCAAAGGATGCTTGGGAATTGGCAAAATCTCCACTTCGGGGAATCACACCAATTATGGAATTTATGGCTCAGCAATACGGTAAAAAGTATGCGCCAAATACGCGGGAAACTGTGCGCCGCCAGACTGTGCATCAGTTTCTAGATGCAGGTTTAATTGTTGTTAATCCTGACAGTCCCGAACGTCCGGTGAATAGTCCAAAAACTGCATATCAGATAGAAGAAAATGCTTTAGAAATGCTGCGAACTTATGAGAGTTCTGACTGGGACAAGAATGTTCGCGCTTACCTCGTTCATTTTAACTGAGATATTGCACCATTGTCAATTACTTGTTTAGGAACAGGCAAGATGCCTGTTCCACAAGAAATACACTCTTTGTGGAACAGGCATCTTGCCTGTTCTTGACAATGGTGCAAGATTTAAGTTTTAACGGAGAACATCTTTTGCAGGCTTATTCCAAAAATGAAAATATTTGTGAGTCTGAATGATGCTAAAATGCACTATTTATATGGCAGCCGCTGGCCTGGGAATGACATATACTGTGATGCAAGCGGTTTAATTGACCGGAATTGTCGATCGCACTCAGTAAATCAAATAAGTAACTAGGTAAAATATCTCTGCAATGGAAAAAAAGCATAACGCTGGATTGTGGGTATCAGTATTATACTTCGCTCAAGGTCTCCCTTACACCGTCGTTAATTTAATGTCGGTGATTTTTTTAAAAGGTATGGGAACCAGCAACGAATTGATCGGATTGACAAGTCTGTTGTCTTTTCCCTGGGTTTTAAAAGGTTTGTGGGGCCCGGTAGTTGATTTGTATTCCACCAAACGCAAATGGATTTTAACAACCGAAATCATTTGTGCTTTTCTGTTTGCTTTCCTGGCTTTTGGTGTATTGACGCCGGCACCGATTATTATATCGCTTGTTATCTTTACCGCGATCGCCTTTGTGTCAGCTACTCACGACATCGCCATTGACGGATTTTATTTAAACACTCTCAATAAAGACCAACAAGCACTATTTGTCGGGGTTCGCAACACGGCTTATAGAGGTGCTGTCATTGCCGGTAGCGGTTTATTGGTGTTCTTAGCGGGGAAACTGGCCGAACAGCATTTAGTCACTGGAAATACAGGCGACACCAAAATATATCAAAACATTCCACTGTCACTTTTCGGTTCGGATTTTAGCGTGTCGGCGCTTAACTACGGATGGGCGACAGCCTTTGGTATTTGTGCGATTATGTTTGTGCTGATATATCTTTTTCAGCGGTGGTATCTTCCCTATCCTAGAAATTACGATCTAGAATCCGGTGCACCCCAACAAACAACCAGCTTTGTCGAAGCATTCAAAACCTATTTTCAGCAAGATAAAATAGGTTGGATTGTGGCTTACGTCTTAATTTTTAGGTTAGGCGATGCCTTGACGTTTAAAATGGCTCCGCCATTTTTAATGGATAAAGTTGAGAAAGGAGGATTAGCAGTTTCTACGTCGGATATGGGCTTATTATCCGGTACTTTAGGGGTAATGTTTCTGTTAATAGGAGGGTTGCTGGGCGGCTATTTGATTGCAAAACAAGGATTGAAAAAATGGATGTGGCCGACGGCTATTCTGCAAAATTCGACTAACGTGCTTTATTGGCTATTGGCTATCAATCAACCGGGGATTGAATGGGCTTATGCCGTAAACTCGATCGAGCAATTTACTTACGGACTTGGCGTAGCTGCCTATACAGTGTTCTTGATGCGGACTGTCCGCCCTGAATACGAAGCATCTCACTATGCAATTACAACGGCTTTTATGGCCGCAGGAGTGCTGATTCCGGGCGTTTTTAGCGGCTACTTGCAGGCGAGTCTCGGCTATCAAAATTATTTTTTGATGAGCGCGCTGGCTGTGATTCCCGGTATGCTGACGATTTTCTTTCTGCCCCTAGACGATGAGAAAAAATTGGCATCTATGCCCAGGCCTGGACTGGACGATTTCGATTAATATCAAGTGCGATCGCTATAATTATCAGGTTCGGGCGGGGCTGGTTTACCAATGTCTGCACTTTTTTTTCGAGATTTCGGTGAACCTGCCCCTGCTGGAATATTGATGTTTTTAATCATCGAACGAGTATAAATTGTGTGCGCTTGCGTTCATAAGACAAAATAAGGACACAACAATGTTGTGTCCCTACCGAATACCTGTATTGCCCGCCTCCAACTAAATCGCAATAAAATCGCTAGCTGTTAGCGGACTACTTGGAATGCCAGGAATACTGGCAAGAACTTCGCCGTTACTGGCAATTTCGATCGTCGTTATAAAATCGCCTGGAGTAACTCTCAATTGGTTGAAGGTCAAACCTCCGCTCAAACCGATTAAATCTTCACCTTTTTGAAAGTCTAAAAATGTATCTGTACCGGCACCTGCTCCTAACACCAATACGTCGCGTCCAGTGCCACCAATTAAGAGATCCGCACCCATTGCGCCAATGAGTGTATCGTCTCCTTCTCCACCGCTCAAATTGTCATCCCCTTTGCCGCCTAATAGTAGGTCGTTGCCGCTGCCACCGCTGATAATATCGTTGCCTTTGTTGCCGCTGAGAGTGTCGTTTCCCCCATTGCCAGTGATAATATCCTCCCCTGCAAAACCTGATGCTGTATTGTTGGCATCGTCGCCTACTAAATTGTTAATTTTGGAGACATCGAGAGCAGTTTGCATTGCCACAACGTTTGTTAAAAAGGAGCTTCCCGGAGTAGTTCTTAATTGTTCTAAACTGCTGCGCGATTCCAGCGATGTTGCTAAGGTTGGCAGTGCAAAGTCTAAGCCAGCTAACAGCTCTAAATAATCGGAATCTGTGAAAGTGAAATCAGGGCGGTTCAACTGGTCTACAGAGATTTTTGTCTGAGTCAAGCCGGGAGGAGGAGAAGTTAACAAACCGTTTTGGGTGTGCTTTTCCAAGACAAGTAGCGGGTTGATAATCGGGTTAGTAAATGTTTGAAGAACTACTTTTCCCGGTAGGAAAGCTTCTCCTCCCAAACTCACAAAATCGCCGCTAACTATGTAGTGAGTTACATTTTTTCCTGGGCCGACTTTCTGCTTGAATGTATTGACTGTACTCTGAGCAACTCCGGGAGAATTGAAGGTGACAACATCTCCGATAGTAGATGTAAATTCGGTGGCGGCTAGTTGCGTTATGGCGCCGCCTAAGCTGTGTCCGAGAATGTCTGGTGGCAAGCGGCTGGGGTTTTTGGCTGTATCTTGACTGATTTCTGTCAACCAATTTCCTAATGCTTGTTTGTTGGCTTCAAATTGGTTGAAACCGGTGCCACGCGGGTCTGCGTTGGCAATATCGTCTACGGGCGTGTCAGTGCCACGAAATACCAAAACAGGCGGTTTGTCTGGGGTGGTGGAAATTAAGCCGATCGCGTGAAATCCAGTTCCGGGATCGTCAAAGGTGCGATCGATTTGGTAGCCAGCAGCACTCAAGCCTGTTTGAACTAACGTTTGAAACTCGGGCTGGTCATCTATGTAAACAAGTTGCTTGGCTATAGTTTCGTAAGCGGCGGGGGAGGAGGGCATATTTTTTTATTTCCTGTCGTTTGATGGGGAATTAGTTTTTAAGCTACTTAACTCAGTTTACTATAAACTTCGTTTATTGACCATATTAATGCGTCATTTTTAGGGGCTTTTTAGGGGCAAAGTGATTGACCTTTTTTAATGAAAAAAAACAATTTCGCTACCAAACCCATGCGGGTTTCGCGCCACCAAAAATACAAATTTTGCTTGCCCTAAAGCTATACAAAATCTACCCGCGTAATATCGCTGGCAACTACGCCTCTGAGAGTAGCAAGAATTTCCCCAGTAATCGGGATACTAATTAAAGCTCCGTCAACACCTTGGGTTACTGTAACTTGAGGAAAAGTTAGACCCCTCGACAGTGTAATTAAATCTTCACCATCTTGAAAATCTAAAATAACATCTGCTCCGCCACCGGGTTCTAATACAAAGCGATCGCGCCCCGCACCACCAATTAAAAAATCGTTGCCAAACTCGCCGGAAACCAAATCATTTCCGTCGCCACCCTCCAAATAATCGTTATCTCTGCCGCCGTACAAGAAATCGTCGCCATCACCACCGATGATGCTGTCATTACCTCGATTGCCTCTGAGAGTATCGTTACCGCGATTGCCGATAACTGTATCCTCTCCAGGGCCCCCCGTAGCAGTATTGTTGCGAGCGTCCCCTAATAAATAATTCGGTTGTAAGGGAGCTAAACCGTATTGCATTTCTCTGATTAACTGCACAAAAGAAAATTGTGGTGCTGTTCTCACACTCTCTGCACCGCCTCTGGTTCTGATGGCGACTGACACATTGGGCAGGGCAAAATTCATCGCACCGATAAACTCGTTAAAATCTGAATCGTTGTTATAAGTAAACTCAGGACTGTTTAATTGTTCTACGGAAATTTGCCTCTGCAAAAAACCCACAGGCGGAGTAGTTAACAAATTTTCAGTTCGATGTTTTGCCAAAACAGTTAAAGGATTAATACTCGGATCGGTAAAACTTTGGATAAATACTTTACCCGGGATAAATGCTTCCCCAAACAAGCTGACTACATCTCCGCTGACAATGTAGTGAGTGACATTTTTGTTGCCTGCCCTGCTGAGATTTCTCCGAAAACTGGTGAAGGTACTCGCTGACACTCCCGGAGAGTTGAAAGTAAAGATATCGCCGGTCAGAGTTGTGTATTCGGTTGCTACAAGTTGAGCGATTGCTCCGCCCCAACTGTGTCCGATGACATCGGGCAATAATTTGTTGGGGTTTTTACCAGTATTTTGACCGATTTCTGTGAGCCAATTTTGGATATTATCTTTGTTCTTTTCAAATTCAGGTAAACCAATGTCCCGCGAGTCGGAAAAGATAGCGTCGCCGTCGATGAAGTCTGTACCTTTAAATACCAGGGCGGGCGGGTTTTCGGGATCGGATGAACCGAACCCGATCGCATAAAAGTTTGTTTCTGGGTCGTCGAATATGCGATCGATATAGTAGCCATTAGTATCCAGGAAACGCGAAACTTCATTTTGCGCGCTCGGCTTTTGATTCAAAAAAACAATTGATTTAGCTAGAGCTTCATAAACAGCAGGCGAGGCACTCATAATATTAGATTTTCTGTTTGTTGGTATTTGCGATCGCTCTCTTCTTGAGCTAATTGTCCAATGGCAGCCATTATAGCTGACCAGATTTGTATGGTACACTTGATAATATCAACTCAAGAATTAAGTTTTTGCGGTTATGGGTATCATTCGTCAATACATTGCTCCATTAATAGCGGTATTAGTATTTTTCGCGGCTCTGGTAGCAGTCAGTGCTCGCATCTTTTTGCCTGGTGACATGGCTGCCCCGGCACCGATTGAGGAAGCGATCCCCCAAAAGCAAGCGGCAGTAGTGAATCCAATTTTCTTGGGGCTAAATTATTCAGCTTTCCGTGTCCGCTGAGCTGATGTCTGCTCAACTAATACCGGGCTACCGGCTGCGCTCAGGATCGGGACTCGATCGGGCAAAACTGGTAAAGTTTATGCACCGGACTTACCAAGAGCTTTACCCGGATGGGGAATTGGGACATTTGGCTCAAACTGTCGAGCAGTATTTTTCTAACCAGACGCCGGTTTGGTGGGTAGAGTGCCAGAAAAACACCCAGGAAGAGGCAGAAATTTTGCCGGCGCTTCCCTCGCAGTATCTCAATCCCCAATCTCAAGCCCAAAATCTCCAATCGGTTGTCGGATGTTTGTGGTTGGGAAATGCGATCGACCAAACCACCGGAGAACGCTACGCTCACATTTTTTTGCTGTACGTAGCACCGGAACATCGCCGTCTCGGAGTGGGTGCAGCTTTAGTTATTCATGCTGAAAAATGGGCGCGGGAAAGGGGCGATCGGCAAATTGGTTTGCAAGTATTTCTGAGCAATCAGCCTGCGGTGAATCTCTATCAAAAATTAGGCTATCAAAGTCATTCCGTCTCGATGCTCAAATCCCTTTGAAATATGACTTCTACTGGTTTGGAATCAGGGCTAAAGTCCTGATTCATCCCAATTATGAGGACTTCAGTCCTCACTACCAACTTAAGTAACAGCAGAGATATTCGTTTGTAGTAAGGATTTTAGTCCTGATTCATCCAAATTATGAGGACTGAAGTCCTCACTACAAACTTAGGTGACAGCAGAGGAATTTGTTTGTAGTAAGTCATATGTTGCACCATTCTCAATTAGCCTTTTAGGAACAGGCTTTCCGGCCTGTTCCACAAGAAAATTTATCTGTTGTGGAACAGGCCGGAAAGCCTGTTGCTGACAAGCGCCCCCTACAATTATTGACTGCTGAGTGCTGACTGCTGACTGAGTTGCTTAGGAGCATCCTCTGTGCGGTAAAGTTTTTTTATGAACAATAACGACTACCCCAACGCCCTTGATACTGACACGGAACTGGAAAGCCCTTTGGATCATTTTGACGAATCCGAACCCCCGCTGCCAGATCCCGATGAAATGCTGCCAATGCTTGCATCCCCGGAACCTCAGCACCGGATGATTGCGGCGCGGGCTTTTTGCGAACTGCAGGACGATCGAGCAATTTCGCATTTAATTAATTTATTGAGAGACGGTTGCCCCTTGGTGCGGGTAAGCGCGGCTTATGCTTTGGGGCGAAATCCGAGTCCCGATGCTGTGGAACCACTGATTCTTCAACTTAACCGCGACTGGAACGGTTACGTTCGCAAAGGGGTAGTTTGGGCCTTGGGAAATTGCAGGGATCACCGCGCTTTGCCATCTTTAATTGATGCTCTGAGAACTGATATTTCGGCGGTGCGTTTGTGGGCGGCGAGTTCTCTGGGTCAAATGGCAAAAGTTGGTTACTATGTGGTGATTGCGGCGATTCCGCCGTTGATTCAAACGCTGCGGGGAGATTCTGTATCTGCTGTGCGGAGCAACTGCGCTTGGGCGATCGGGCAACTGGCGCGAGAATTGCCGAATAATATAGTGTACGCTGGGGCGATCGACGGTTTGATTGAAGCTTTAGAAGAAGATGAAGATATGGGCGTGAGGGAAGATGCTAAATCTTCACTTTTGCGAGTCGGCGACCCGCGCGGATTGCAGATAATTGAAGATTTAGAAATGGAAGGAATTTTGTGATATAATTATCACATTAAAACACCATTTACTAATTATCAATTATGAATTTCATCAACCCTAAGACAGATTTTGGTTTCAAAAAAATCTTTGCTTCGCCCCAGAGCAAAGAAGTTTTGATTAGCTTCCTCAATGCTATGATCTACAACGCAGAGCCGACAATTACAGACTTAGAAATCATCGATCCCTACGCCGCACCGAGCATTACTGGGTTAAAAGACACTTACCTGGATGTCAAAGCAAAAATTACGGGCAACAAAACTGTAATTATCGAAATGCAGGTCATCAATGTAGAAGCTTTTACTAAGCGCGTCATATATAATGCAGCCAAAACCTACGCCACTCAACTCAAACGCAGAGAAGGCTACTCAAAATTAAATCCTCTCATCGCTCTCACAATTACGGATTTTATCCTGTTTGAAAATACCGAAAAGTTTCTCTCACATTTTGTATTTAAAGAAGTCGAAGAAAACTTCGAGTATTATAGAGAAATAGAGTTAGTTTTTGTTGAACTACCAAAGTTTAACAAAAAATTAGAACAAGTGGAAAATCTGATTCAAAGCTGGATTTATTTTATAAAAAATGCTCCTGAACTGGAGGAAATACCGGATAAATTGGCCTCAGTACCCGAAATTCAAACAGCTTTTAACATTGCTAACAGGTCTACCTTAAACCTTGACGAGTTAGCATCATTAGAAAAGCGGGAAATGTTCTTTGAAGACCAACGCGGTGCTGTTATTAAGGGGATGCAAGAAGGTCGCCAAGAAGGTCGCCAAGAAGGTCTAATTGAGGGGCAAACAGCATTAATTCTGCGTCAAATCGCGCGGCGCACTGGCGAAATCCCACCAGAAGTTCAAACTCGCATCCAGCAGTTATCTCTCGAACAATTAGATGATTTAGGAGAAATCTTGTTAGATTTTACCAGTCAAGAGGATTTGATAGCTTGGCTGGAATCCGTGTCAGCATGAATTTATAAATTTTTCACTTCTGATACTAAATCCGGCTTTAATACCCCTTCATTCTTGATTCGCCGCAGGCCGACTGTGTTTGTGTAGTCGGTTTCAACCGCCTAGTTCCTAATCTAATAAGTCAGGTTCCCGACGCACAATCATGTCATAAAGCGGTTGAAAGCTAAACCATCCCATGCGGTGAGACCCTACTTGCTGCTGTGTTAAACGCGCACATTCTGGCTTGATGAGAATGGGTTTTCCCGCAGCTTCGGCCATTAACTGCGCTTGACAAGAACGTTCCATTGTAATAAACCACCAAGCCGCTTCATCTACTGTTTGACCTACTGTTAACAGTCCGTGATTTTGTAAGATAATGGCTTTTTTCTCACCTAAAGTTTTGGCTATGCGTTTAGCTTCTTCGATTTCCAAAACAACTCCGGTGTAATCGTCAAATAAAGCTTGGTCTTCATAAAATGTACAAGCATCTTGCGTCAGCGGGTCAAGCAGGCGGCCCAAACTCGACCAACTTTTGCCGTAAGGAGAATGAGCGTGGGCTGCTGCGATTACGTCGGGGCGGGCGCTGTGCACTTGGGAATGAATGGCAAATGCTGCTTCGTTGACGGGTTTATTTCCTTCAACAACTTCGCCTTTGTGGTTGACTAAAATTAGGTCGCTGACTCGAATTAAACTAAAGTGCATTCCAAAAGAATTGACCCAGAAATGGTCGAGGTGTTCGGGGTCGCGGACGGTGATGTGTCCGGCAATTCCTTCGCTGAATCCGAAGCGGGCAAATAATCGGAATGCGGCGGCTAAACGCTGTTTTCGGTGGCGGCGTTCTTCTTCAACTGAGTTGAATGTTGGGGGTTGAATGGTGACTTTAGGGATTTTTATTGCAACCATATATTTTATTAGTGAAAAGACAGGAGGCAGAGCCTCCGAATCGGCATTCCCAGTCAGAGACTGGGAACGAGATAATTTGGAATTGTGGGACAGGCATCTTGCCTGCCCTATTGACTGGCGACTTCACTAAGGCGCAAACCAGATATATTTTGGCAGTCAAAGGTGGCGTTGTTGCCGGGGTGGCGATCGATTAATTCGATGATTTGTCCGGCGGGGTTTTGCAGAAACCACTGAGTTAATGAGCCGTAGTCTAGAGGACGCTCTGATAGCGGTTTAAAGTTTTTATTTTGCCATATTTTAGCAGCATTCTGCACGTTTTCGACTCGAATCGCGACGTGGTGAACTGCTTCTAATCCTCTTTCTTGCTGAAAGCGGTTTTTTTGGTCGCCGGCTGCGTGGGGCGCATCTAATACTACTAAGCCGCCCGCTGGCATTAATAAAGTCATTAAATGCAGCCACAAGTCGGAGGGAACGTTAATGTTTTCCGCACAAAAGTTAATCGGGAACAAGTCGGGGCCTTCAACTGTTTTGGCACCGAAGGGGTAAAAAGATTTGGCGTAGTTTTCTAGTTCGGTGCGGCTAGGAAATGTGATGACAAAGTGGTCGATCGCAACTTGTTCGTCGTACAGGTGTGTTTCAAACGTCCAGGTTGTTAAAAATTCGGGACTGATAAATTTGGGGTTGAATTCCAGCAAGCCATTTTTTTCGATGAAAGGTGAGTCAAGATGGCCCTCAAGGTTGCGATCGAACTTTAGGGTTTTTAGATTCAAGTTTTTCATGTATCTCACCCGATGTTGAAGGACGCAAAACTGCGAATTGTGTCTACAAGCTGAAGTGGACACACATTTGGTGCGCCTTCCTTCAAAAATAACACAAAACTTAATATTGGCAAGCCGATCGCGCGATCGCAACTCCCAAACCTTTACACAGCAAATATTCCCCAATCTAAAATCTACAATCTACAATCGGATGGTTTGCCGATCGCGTTTCCGGCCAACCACGCTGTAGTCCAGGCACTTTGGAAGTTGAAACCGCCCGTCACGCCGTCGATATCCAAGATTTCGCCCGCAAAGAAAAGTCCGGGACAGCGGCGGCTTTCCATTGTCTTAAAATCGACTTCTTTGAGGTTGACACCGCCGCAGGTGACGAATTCTTCTTTAAATGCGCCTTTTCCTGCAATCTGATATTCGCCTTGAACGAGTTCTTGCAGGAGGCGATCGAGGATTTTGTTAGATAAGTCGGCCCAGCGTTTTTGTTCATCAATGCCGATCGAACTTGTCAAGCGTTCCCAGAGGCGGCGCGGCACCGGAAACGGACAGCTAGAAACAATCAATCGGTGCGACAACTGCGACTTAACCGCTAGCAGTTGCTGTCGCAAAACTTCCGCATTGTACTGGGGAAGCCAATTAATCAGGACAGATGTTTTATAATGGCGATCGTGCAAAAATCTCGCACCCCAAGCCGAAAGTTTGAGTACAGCAGGCCCGCTTAAACCCCAGTGAGTAATTAGCAAAGGCCCGCTTTGTTCTAATTTAGCTCCCGGCAATTTCACCTTAGCATTAGGAACAGAAATTCCGGCTAAATCTTTGATTCTGCTGTCGGAAATATTAAAAGTAAATAGAGAAGGAACGGGCAGTTCTACAGTATTACCTAACTCTTTTGCCCACTTATAACCGGAAGGATTGCTGCCTGTAGCGAGAAGAATGCGATCGCACTTCAATTTCTCCCCAGATTTCAACTCAATTTCAAATGTAGGGGCGGTGCCCCCGTGCCCGCCCTCCAATGTTAATTTCTTTACAGAAACGACTGCATCACCCGTGCGAATTTTCACGCCTGCATCCTCAGCAGCCCGAATCAAACAGTTAACAATTGTCGCCGAATCGTCTGTGATCGGAAACATTCGCCCGTCTTCTTCTGTTTTCAACTTCACACCGTGACCTGCAAACCATTCTACAGTATCGCGGGGTTGAAATCGAGTAAAAGCACCGCGCAGAGCTTTCCCTCCTCTGGGGTAATTCTGCACTAAAACACCGGGGTCAAAACAAGCGTGAGTCACATTGCAGCGCCCGCCGCCAGAGATGCGAACTTTTGCCAGGAGTTGCCGGCCAGCTTCTAGTAAAGTGACGCGGGCCTGCGGGTAGGTTTTGGCACAGGTAATTGCACTAAAAAAACCAGCAGCACCGCCACCGATGATTGTAATTTTGAGCATTCGATCGGACAAATTTTTTCTCGCTTATTCTGGTTCAAAATCCGATTTTACCGCCCCGCAAGTGGGACAAACCCAATCGTCGGGGATATCTTCAAAGGGTGTACCGGGAGCTATGCCTCCGTCGGGGTCGCCTAGTTCTGGATCGTAGACGTAATTGCAAACTGTACAAAGGTATTTTTGCATTTGCTTAACTCAATTTTATATTGCAAGCTTATAGATTGTACTTGACAACGCAACCTAGTGCAATATAGCAATCCTAAATTAGTCGTAATTTTTTTACCCCACCCCAACCCTCCCCTTACCAAGGGGAGGGAGTAAGAAATTCACAAATGATGCGAGGATTGGTATATCACTTTCAAAAAGTAATGAAACTTTCGCTAATTTCCAAGTCTTTACGAATTAAGTTTTGCACAATTTTTAAATCTAAAATCTAAAATCTAAAATCGTCAAAGCCTCTAGAATCACAGTTCTAGAGGCTTGATTGTATTATTTATTAGTTTACTGCGATTGGAAGACTAGACTTTCGCTAAAGGCTTAGTCCAAACGCCGTTTTCATCTTCTTCGTATTGCTGGTGAATGGCGTCCCAAGCAGTGTGTTCCGCTTGTATCGAGTCGTTGCTTTCATCAAATGCGGCGTTGTAGGATTCCATAAAGGTTTTTTGAGCTGCTTCCGACAGGTGCGATCGCACTTCTGGAGATAAGTCTGCCGGACTATTGCAGCGACCTTTGACGGCGCGCGGCAGCGTCTTTTCGCTAACTGAAACTTCTTCGCCACCTGCACTTTCTAGCAAGAGTTGAAATTCGCCCGAACGGTCGGCGGCGACTTCTGCCATCACCAGAAATTCGCCTGCTTCAACGCGGGTTTGATAGATAGTTGCTTTGTCTTCGGGCATTCCCAAAGCGACTAAAGCGGAAACTAGACCCGCACCGGCCGAACCTGCGATCGCGCCGCTAGCTGCACCCAACAGTACCGCACCCAGCGGGCCCGCCGAGACTACTGCACCGACAAAGGGAATAAACAGGACACCGACGCCTGTTAGCAAACCCAAAAAAGAACCGAATAATGAACCAAAAATCGCCCCGCTTCGCAGACCGCCTAATATCACATCTTTTTTAGTAATAAAGCCGGCAATTTTAGTTTTAGATTGAAAGTTTTTTCCCATTACTGAGATGTGGTCGCGGGAAACTCCGCGATCGAGCAACCGCCGAATTACGCCGTCTAATTGTTCTTCTTCCTTAAATACGGCTGAAACTGTTCGTTCGGCTAAATATTCCTCGGTCATTGTTCCTCCTTGATGGTAGGTAGATTACTTGTGCTAGTTTTTAGTATAGGAAGACACTGTAGGGCGATCGCATCAACCGCGAGATAGAGGTCGATCGACTGTGGCTAGATTTAGTCTATATCAAAAGAGTTAAACCATTAAGTATTCGGCACTCACTCAAGTTATTTCATATTTTTATTCATCTCTTATATAAGTTCCAAGATACTCCAGTTGGTCGATCATTTCCTCTGCTGACTTAGCAGCAATCAAATTCAAAAGTCCCCGCAACTGTGCGCCCACAGAGTACCGCTGCTGTTGTGCAAGAATGATTCCAGTATGACTTCTCTCTTCTGCAATACAGATATTGTGTAAACGGCTGAAATCTCTCCTATTAAAACTGTAAACGACTCGCCCTTGCTCGGTTGCCCAAATGAGCTGTTCTTCATCTGAAAAACTCAGCCTGTTAGCCTCCGAGGTTGTTATCACATCTACACCCGAATTTCGCATAGCTAAGATTAGAGCTTGTTCCTGAATATCCTCATCCAGATATAAACGAATCTTACTCACGATAGCTTACCTGCCATAGAGTCTGCTTCCAAGCGTTCCCACTCAGCATTTTCTGCTGCTATTTCCGCGTCAATTTGCTTTTTGTTCGCATAATAGTAAGCTAAGGCTGCATAAACCTGTGCTAAATTCAAGTGCGTTCTCTTTTGAACAATTACTTCAGGAGTCCATCCCGCATTAAAATCAATAGCAATGTTCTCTACCGTAATTCTAGTTCCTGCAATTCGCGGGCGGCCGCCGCAAGTTCCGGGCGTGCGGACAATTAGCGTTCCAATCTCAACGGCAGTTGTCATATTTACCTCGATTGAGTTAACTTTATTCTATTGTAACGCAGCTTCATTTCTACCCGATCGCAATAAACAACATTAACCAATGCCATTAGCACCCCTGTTTCCTGTCGTTCATCCCATTCTCAAATCGGCTTTTCCCGGATGTCTGTGGACGGGAGATATCAACAGCCGAGAAATTGCCCTCACATTTGACGACGGGCCGCACCGTCAGCACACACCTCAACTGTTAAAAATTTTAGATAAATACAACATCAAAGCTAGTTTTTTCTGGCTAGGTTTTTGCGTGGACAGGCATCCAGAAACGGCTAAAGAAGTGTGCGAGCGCGGACACTGGATCGGTCTCCACGGCTATCAGCATATATCGTTTCCCAAACTAAAAACTCACGAACTAAAACAAAGTTTAGAAGACACGCAAAAAGCAATTGCCAAAGCTTGCGATTTAGACCCAAACTTAATCCTGGACGTGCGCCCGCCCAATGGCATTTTTACGCCGCGAACATTAGAGTTATTGCAACAGTGGGAATATCGTCCTGTAATGTGGAGTGTCGTCCCAGAAGATTGGGTGCGACCGGGGGTGAGGAAAGTTATTAGTCGCATTGTGCAGCAAACTGAAAACGGATCAATTATTGTACTGCACGACGGCTATTGTGGCGGTGAAGATGTTGCAGCTTCTGCTGATAAAATAATTCCATTGCTTTTGTATAAAGGTTACAAATTCGTGACAGTCGATCGACTGTGGCAACAGGCAAACATTCAAGTAACAGGAAATTAAGTTAATGAAAAAAAGACAGTTTATTGCATCTCTTTGCTTGGTAAGTGCCGGATGGGCGATCGAGCTTTCTCCTGCTTCCCTAAGTGCTGAAACTCCACTTCTAGTTCAGCAGCCATCCCCTGGCGTATCCGCGCCTGCCACCAACTCAAAAACCCCGCAAGTGGAACTGCTAAATCCGGGAGTGGAACCCCGACAGCAACTGCGTTTAAAACCAGCTATCGATGTCAAAGAAACGACAGTTATGACCCTAAAAATGGATATGAAAATATCCGCATTGGGTCGCTCTTCGCCTGCGGCTAAAAGTCCAGTATCGGTGATGACTTTCGAGACAAAAGTCACTAAAATTGATCCCAACGGTGATATTCACTACGAGTTTGCTTATACTAACGCAGATATCATCGGCGATACTGGAAATACCCCGCCAGCAGCCCTAGATGCCATGCGTTCCGCACTCAAAAGCATGGTCGGAATGAAAGGCTCTTTCATCATGGACAATCGCGGTTTTAATAAAGGAGGTAACTTTATTTTGCCCGAAGGAGCTGACAACAACCTCAAACAAATGGTTAGACAAACGTCTAAATCTCTAGAGCAACTTGCCTCGCCGCTGCCTGCCGAAGCAGTCGGAAAAGGAGCCAAATGGCGCGTTTCTTCTTCCTCTGATTTCAGTGGCATCAATATGAATGTCATTTCTACCTATGAATTGGCTAGCTGGCAAGATGGAGTTGCCTCTCTGAATGTAAGTATAGAGCAGCAAGCAAACCCTCAAAATATTACCTCTCCCCAACTGCCTCCGGGAACTACCTTAACCCTAAAATCTTTTACTTCTGAGGGTGGGGGAGCAATCACAATGCGCTTGGATAGATTAAACCCTTTTCGGTCTACTGCGTCTGTTAGTTCAAATAGCGAAATGAGTGCTAAAAATGCTGGCAGTTCTGAAGAATTAACAATCACAACAACAATGGCCGTGGAGATGACTTTCGAGTCGAAGTAAGCTTTATTATACAACTCGAAAAATTAGGGGCATGGCATTGCCGTGTCCTTAGTTGTCGGTAAAATTTTAAGAACTGGTATTAAATCGGGTTAATATACCTGATATTATATAAATTTTACGAAAGTTTCGATCGCCAATTTGTAAGTAGAGGAGTCTGTTCTATGATTCGATCGCACAGATGGCAAGCTATCATCGGTTTACTGGTAGCCCTGGGGATAATCATCGGGAATTTAGTGTTTCCCGGTATGAATGTAGCACCGGCATTTGCTCAAGCCAAATTTACGGATGTTAACAACCATTGGGCGCAAGCTTGCATTGAGGAGTTAGCACAGAAAAAAATTATCAGTGGCTATTACGAAGACGGCACTTTTCGCCCGAATCGCCCCGTCAGCCGCGCTGAGTTTGCGGCCATGGTTCGCATGGCTTTTCCAGATGCCCAAACCGTCCGATCTCCGATCAGCTTTGCAGATATTCCCACAAATTACTGGGGTTTTAAAGCAATTCGAGAAGCTTATCAGACGGGTTTTATGTCCGGTTACAGCGGCAGTATTTTTAACCCGACATTGAATGTTACCCGCTGGCAGGTTTTGGTAGCTTTAACCAGCGGCTTAAAATATACACCTGCAGGGCCGGCGGCTGAGATTTTGGATGCGACTTTTGAAGATGCGCGGGACATTCCCGAACTGGCTAGAAGTGCGATCGCCGCCGCCACAGAAAAACAACTTGTAGTCAATTATCCGGCTGTTAAACAGCTAGAACCTACTCGGAATGCTACTCGCGCCGAAGTAGCAAGTTTTTTCTGTCAGGCGATCGCCAAACCCGGCCAAACTGCCTTAATTCCTTCGGAATATATCGCCCAAGTTCCGCCGAATATCGGCCCGCCGAGAACAACAGAAACCTCGGAAGCGGGGAAAGTTCGGGCGGAAGTTTCTTTCGTAAAAGAAGCAGAAAATGCTAAAGACCTCCGCATCAGAATTATCCGCGACGGTAAAACTTTATTAGAAGAACCAGTGCTGATTCCGACTCGCTCTCTAGTAGATAATCCCGACAAAAGAGCCAGCGAAGAAATATCAGAAGGACGTTTTTTATCGCTACGAATCCGTGATTTGGACGGCGACAAGGAACCGGAAGTGTTGGCAGATTTAGTGTCAATCAAAAGTGGCGCCCGCTGCTGCAATTATTCGTTTATTTACCGCTACGACTCGGCAGCTAACAAATACAGTCATATCAAGCATTTCTGGGGCAATGTGAGTTACGAAATTGTCGATTTTGGCAAAAATGATATCCCAGAGTTTAAGAGTCAGGACGGCAGATTTTCCGAGGCTTTTACCAATTACGCTGATTCTCGTTTCCCGCTGCAAATTTGGCAGTACCGCCAAGGTAAAATGCAAGATGTTAGCAAACAGTATCCGGTGGAAATATACACGAATTCTGCTGAGCTTTGGCTGGAATCTAACAAGCGTTTGAGTGAAGATGGGGAGGTGAAGGGGGTTTTGGCGGCCTTCATGGCGAACAAGTATGTCATGGGGCAGGAGGCGGAAGGTTGGCAATTGTTGGAGAGGGTTTATCAAGGACGCGATCGCACTCAATTCTTCGGGAAGTTGCGGGAGTTTTTGGTGAGTACGGGCTATGCTAGTAAGTAGATTTGGAGGTTTTTAACCGCAGATTAAAGCGGATTAACGCGGATTAACGCTGATAAAATCTGTAGGGGCGGGTTTTACGAATAATATCTAATTCCTACTAACAATATTACTAAACCCGCCCCATACAACAGATAACCCAAGTCAACTATTCATCAAATTTATCGTCACATATTATATTTTTTTAAATAAAGTAAATTACTACTCACATCTTGCCCCATTCTCCAGAACAGGCAAGATGCGTGTTCCACAAAGAGTGAATTTTCTTGTGGAACAGGCCGGAAAGCCTGTTCATAAAAAGCTTATTGAGAATGGTGCAACATTTCAGTTACTAACAACTTGTGAATAAATACCAAAAATTGTTGCTTTTTGAAGCGCCAAGCTAAAATAAAGATAAAATCTCATAAATTTAATCACTGAAAATGGTATATCCACCTGCACCTTGGCATCTGCAAGGTTATGCTGTTGAGACTTTACAATTAGTAGATGTGGCACGAGTGCGCCCCTTGGTTCCCTCTGAGTTAGAAATTGTCTCTTTATTGCCAGGAAAAACCCTAGGTGGCATTTATATATCCTCCTACGGATTGGGTTCGGTGATGGAGTACAATGAGTTAATTGTAGTTAGCGCGATCGCCAATTATGCAGGAAAATGGGGCGCTTGGATTTCCCATATTTACGTAGACAATCCTAACTCGGTAGCGGGCGGGCGCGAAATTTGGGGACTTCCTAAAGAATTAGCTCAATTTAGTTGGGAAGGTAGCCCTTCGGTAAAAGCAGCACCGCTAGGCTACCGCGTCACAGTTCGCCAAGAAAACCGTCAACTGTGCAGCCTCAATTACAGCCAGCAAAGCTTAGTCTTACCGCTGCCTTTTAGTGGAAATGTATTCAGCGCTGACAGCAGCAATTTGCTGTTGTTTAAAGGAGGATTACAGTCTCACATCGGTTTGATTAAAGGCGAATTAGAAGTGGCAGAAGAAAGTCCTTTTGCCAGTTTAAACTTAGGTCAGCCCTTGCTAACAGTGGCCTGCGAAGATATGCGTTTAAAAGTCGCTGCGCCGGAAGTTGTGGGAAACAGAGCCGTTGAATTCAGTTATTAGCTGTAAAGTGCGGATCTTCGCCGTAAACCTAAAAAAACACAACAGCCAGAAACCCGGTTTCTTGAAGAAGCCGGGTTTCTGGCGTGGCGTATTAGTTTGAGCTACTTACTAATCTTTTTGAGGACTTACGCATCAAACGGCTAAAAACCGGGTTTCTTCCTAAATGCGTCGTTGCCACACCCAATATTCTCCGAGAAACCGGGTTTTTTTTCGTAAGTCCTATTTTTAAATGCCAGCCCCCGGAGCGGCTTCAGCACCCATTTCTAAAATTGTACCGCGAAGGAAATCAATTTGCTGTTGGAAGTCCATGCCCTGAACCTTTCCTAATAAAGCTTTTCCTGCTTCGGGAAGTTGATAGTCGGGAGGCATAGGAATAATAGTTCCTTCGTCCATTCCTACTGCTAGGAAATACCAAAAAGCCAGCTTGGTTTCAGGACTCATTGAGCCGTACATCCGGCTGATTTCAGTATTGGCTTTTGAGGCAATGTCGCGCATTACTTGTAGTTGTTCTTCGTGGGGCAGCGGTTTGACTTGATCGAACAAACCCTGAGCGATTTCGGAACCGGAAGCACCGGGAGCCGCTGGTGTTATTGACTTGCCCATTTCGGTATAAACAAACCACAGCAAACCTAATTGGTCGTCTACACTCAAGCTCTGAATATCTGCTTTTCCTTGGTCGTAAGCACCGGCAGTAGTAAATGTCATTCAAGCCTCCAAAATAATATGTATTGCTCAGTTTTCTTATTTGTGAGAAAACTTTTGTTTGCTACTTAAGTTAAAGTACCTAATAAATAGTGATGCTAGAATCTTGCTTAAGGCAGATATGATCCCGGACATAAGTTCGGCGAGTAAATTAACCAAAATTGGGAAAATTTGCAACCAAAGGATGAGGAAATTTTGACAAGATTGTTGTTAGCGAAGCTCATGATTAGCATTGTTTAGCCGATCGACGATCGCCTATAATCGCAACAGACCTGTATTGAGGTGGCTGTTATGTCGATCGCAACTGCAAAACGCTTCACCATAGCGGAATATCATCGCCTCACAGAACTGGGGTTCTTTGGTGAGGACGATCGAGTTGAGTTAATCAAGGGAGAACTTGTGAAAATGGCAGCTAAAGGTACCGCTCACTCGGTTTGCGAGACACGCTTGGAACGCGAGTTATTTAAGCTGCTGGGAGAAAGGGCGACACTGCGGGGACAACAACCTATTATTCTGCCTGATGACAGCGAACCAGAACCCGATCGTGCGATCGTACAAAATCGCCCTGACGACTATCTATCCTCTCACCCCTGTCCAGGGGATATACTGTTGCTGATTGAGATTGCAGATTCTTCTTTGAGTTACGACAAACAGGTTAAGCTCCCCCTTTATGCTGAAGCCGGAATCTCTAACTATTGGATATTTAATTTATCACAAACTTGCTTGGAATGTTACAGCGAGCCGTATCAGAATGCCCCTGGCCAATTTGGTTATCGCAGGACGCTGATTTTTCTGCCCAACGAGTCTGTTAATCTGCCTTATTTTCACGACTTGGCGCTCGATTTATCGAGAGTGTTTCCGCCAACTATAGAATCCTGAAGGACTCTGATATTATTCCCAAGAAAATAGGCTGGCAAACAGCCAGCCTAGAATCAGGAGAACTTTATTTCAAACTCGTTGAAAATCTAGCTAAACAAACCCGAAATCCCGTTGACTGCTATTGCTCCAGCCAAAGCGGAAACAACCACAGAAGTCAGAGCCGTACCGAACAGCCACCAAGCTGCCGCTGCTGCCGCTTCGCGCGCATCTTCTGCTTGCTGCTTGGTCTTTTTCTTGAGCTGTTTGATGCGTTTTTTGGCTTCATTTTGCAGGCGTTCTGAACGCAATAAAACGCTGTCCCTGGCTCCTTCCATTTGATCAACAATTCGGTGAGCGTCAGTCTCGGAAATATCGGAACGAGAACTCAGCAGGGCAACTAAAGTACCGCGATCGAACTCACCTAAACGCTCTTTAATGGCGTCAAATCCGGCCTGCGGGTCATCAAACACTTTGCGTAAGTCCCGCTTGATGCCTTCGTAGTTGAGTTCGGGTCGCTCCAGGGAATTGAGGTAATCCCGGATTTTCCCGAAAATACCATCCATTGCTGACTGAAACTTATCCTGAACCATTTGAACTTGTTCGACAATTTGGTTGCGGACAGATTCAATTTGGTCGGCAATTCTGTTAGCTTCCTCTTCCGAAATATCTTCCCGCTGCGACAGCAATGCTACCAGAGTCGATCGATCGAAGTGCTTCAGGCGATCGCCCAAACTTTGCATCCCCATTCCCGGCTCGCTAAACAGCAACTGCAAATCGCGTTTGATGCCTTCAGGATTGAGTTCTTCCTTGTCCGTATTCCGCAAGTAATTTTCCAAACTTCCTTGGAAATCCCGGACTGTTTTTTGAGCGCGAGAAGCCAAGCGACGGGGCGATTTCACGATGCTGCGAATCGAATCTTGCACGCGATCGATCGTCCGATTGATCTGTTCTTCGCTCAAATCTTCCCGTTGCGAAAGCAGCTTGACTAAAGTTTCGCGATCAACGTGAGAAAGTCTTTCCCGAAGTGCCAAAGCACCCTCTTTCGGATTTTCAAACAATTTGGTCAAATCCCGATTGATGGCTTCTGGATCGAGTTCTTCCAGGTTTGTATTCCGCAGGTACTCACCAATTTTTGCAGTAACTTCCTCGTACTGTTGCTTAGCTCTATCTGCAACTATTTGCGGCGCGTGGATAATGTTGTCGCGCACAGATTCGATCCGGTCGATCGTCTGATTGATCTGTTCTTCGCTGAGGTCTTGGCGCTGTGACAGCAACTGCACCAGCGTATCGCGGTCGAATTGAGATAAGCGTTCTCTCAGCGCTTTAAATCCGGCTTCGGGGTCACTTAACAGCGTTTGAAACTCGCGCTCGATCGCTTCAGGATTGAGTTCTTCCTTATTAGTATTGCGGAGATAGTCTTCTACCTTGTGCCGCAATTCTTGCGCTTTCGATTTCGCTTGCTCTTGCAATTCTTGAGCTCTTGAAATTACGCGATCGCGCGAACTTTCGAGCCGCCCGATTAACTGATCGGCTTCCTCTGGACTGAAATCTTCCCGCTGACCCAGCAACTGCACCAAAGTATCGCGGTTAAACTGAGACAGGCGATCACGCAAAGCCTCAAAACCAGCATCTCGATCTTCCAAAAGCGCTTGGAAATCCCGCTCGATACCTTCAGGATTCAATTCCTCCTTGCCGGTCGATCGCAAATAATTCTCAATCCGGCTCCGCAAATCTTGAGACTGTTCTTCACCAGCAGCAGCTTGCACAATTTCCAACACTTCTTGTCGGACACCTTCAAGCTGTTCGGCAATTTCCGTCACCTGTTCAGGAGCAAACCCCTCGCGGCGGCCCAGAATCCTTACAAAATAATCGGGATTCAACATTTCTAACTGACGCAACACGGCCCCAGGAGAGGCTTCCGGGTCGTAAATCACATCCCTAAATTCCTGCTTGATTGTCTCCCGGTTGAGATGCCACGGTTGGGCATTCATCAAGTAGTTTTCCACATCAGCCTTAGCTGTATTGAAAGGCAGCGCAGGCACTTTATCGCCCACCTGAGAAGCAAAAGATTTAGCTTTTTGACTTCCTTGTGCTGTCAGTTGTTGCAACTGACCAGAGATTTTTTCAACATCCAAATCAGACAAATCCGTCCGCGACAAAACAGTGTTCACAAGAGATCCCACTCCCAACTGCATCGCTCGCTTCATGCCGCTGCTGGATTCCGATTTGTTTTCCCTACTTTCCAGAATTTGAGACAGCTTGGCGTTGAGTTCGTCAGACTTCAGCAAATCGGGAGCCGCAAACTTGAGAAAATCAACCAACTCTAAATTCGGGTCTTTCTGCTCTTGCTGCTTGCCGAAAGTTTGCTTCCAAACGCCTTCGAGCTGGTCAGCAATTTGATTTATTTCCTCTTGAGAAAAGTCGGTGCGACTCTTAACTAAATCCACAAAAGTCTGGCGGTTAACATTCTTCAGAACGTCGCTTCCCGCAAAAGATTTGATATCTGCATCGCCCAGTAACTTTTCAAATTGACCGCGAATTTCCTTAACATCTAGTTTCGGTAACTGCAAAGAACCCACATAATCTTGCAGTGTTTCGCGAATGCTATCCGGGTCTACCGCCGAACTCAACTCGCGGCGGACAGCGGCCACAGATGCCTCTACAGTATTGACCATTTGGTCGCTAGCCATCTTGCCGCCGATCGCTGCACCCGCAGTACCCATGACACCTTGAACGCCTGAAAAAGCAGTTTTTATCAAGGAACCGATCATAGAACCGACGGCGCTAGAACCGAGCCACACCAGCGTTAAAAAGTACGCCGACCAAATGACTACACCAATAATTGCCGCTCCGTCTACGCTGGCAATTGAAGTTAGTTTGACTGCCAGAAAACAAGCCAAAAATAAAGCCAGGTTAACGGTGACTAAAATCCAACCCCCGACTAAACCTTCAGTCTTGCGAACTTTACTCCCCAAACTTTCAGATTCATCATCGTCATCGTCGGGTAAAGCCTCGTCCCAATTTGAGATTTTGGCGGCGATCGAGAAATTTGTTAACAGGAATTGGAAGCCGAAAGCCATAATGACTCCGGCGATTAATGCTACGAAAAACTGAGGGCTTAAAAACATCAGCCCTCCGATATCGGGGTGGTCAAATGGCACATCTATTTCTACTGGCATTTGTACTGGCATTTGTACTGGCATTTCTACTGGCATTTGGCCCCTATCGAGTTTTGGAGTGTACAGCGACATTAATAACTCGCTTTGAAACATAATTTACCTCCTTAATTTTTATGCCTAACTCGGCATAGCGAAAATTGCCCCCAACTTTTTTCTAGGGGTGTTTGTAATCTTTAGATGAGGTTTTGTTTGGGTTCGGCTTTATCTTACGGAAGCCCTTATTAGTGAAATTGGGATGAGTGGTAAATCAGTTCTATAGTGATCTCATCCTTACTGCTTATTATGGCTCTGGAAGCTAAAAAATAAATCCGTCTAAAGTCAGAAATTACTTTTTAAGCGATTGGTAGCAGCAGAGTTCGCATAAAAATAGCAAGTTTGAGGCTGGGGCGATCCCCACCAATTATCAATAGTAGTAAAGGGCGATGTGATGCAGTCTACATATCGTAGAGTGCGCTAGCGAGTTAGGATTCCGTTGGATTTTCAGGCTCAAAACGAGCGAGTAATTGCGATCGATCGAGCTGCATAATCAGTCGCGCGATCTCGATGGGTTCTAGTTGAATCAAAGGCTCGATTAGTTGGGATAATTCTTCATCAATCTCGCCAAAATACACTTGTAACATACTCTCAACAATCTCGCGTTTACTTTGCTGAATACCTTGCTCGATACCTTGCTGAATACCTTGCTGAATACCTAGCGGAATACCTTGCTCGATACCTCGCTGAGTTGCTTCTTCAAGCCGTTGTAAATAGAGGGGTGATAGTTCCATAATTAACTCCCGATTTTCTCGATAATAAATAGTAAAGTGATATTTAGCGCACCCTACCGATTGTAGAGTGCGCTGCTGACTCAGGATTCCGGTTGATTTTTTTGTTCAAAATGAGCTAGCAATTCAGAGCGATCGAGCAGCATAATCAGCCGCGTGCGATCGAGGGGATCTAGTTGAATCAAAGGCTCGATTATTTGGGCTAATTCTTCATCAATCTCACTAAATTTTACTTGTAGCAGATTCTCAACCATCAGGCGTTGAGCGCGCTGCATACCTTGCTGAATACCTTGCTGGATACCGCGCTGAGTTGCATCTTCCAGCCGTTGCAAGTAGAGGGGTGACAGTTCCATAATTAACTCCCGATCTTCTCGATCTATGTCTTGGCGGACTTCTAAAATAGTTCGCAAGTTGTACAACAATTCTAACGCATTCAACCGAAAGACATTATCTGAGGGTAATTCTCTCAATTCGGCAACCGCTTGTTTCTGCACGTTTCCCTTCCCCAAAACTCTCAGCCACAGCGTTTCAGGAGTGCGGGGCAGTTGGTGAATGGCAATAATCGCTGCTTTCAGAGATGGGCCCAGAAAATAAACTCCATTTACCCAATTTTCCGGTTCGGGAAGGGCTCGAAATCCAGCTAATATCGTGTCGGAAACAGTCGGCGACAGTATCCAGAGTTGGGGCAAGTCTGCCTCTGCAATCCGGGTATTTTCTCTAACTGCGGCGCGTTCAAATTCGCCGTGGATATCGAAGAGTTTGCCCAGACAACTGCGAATTTCTCCGATTTGGACTGGGCTGCGGAAGGGTTCAAATACAGCGGGTTTTGCTGCGATTTGACCCAGAATGCCGAGGGCTGTTGCTTCAACTTCCGGTTCTGCTTTCGGGGAAAATAAAACGTCAACCTGCCTTACTTCTCCAGCGACATCCCGGCTGGTTTCTACATTACCGAGAGGGGTTAATAGTTCTTTCAGATACTGTTTGGCAAATTGGTCGTGAATAAATCTGGTCATGCGATTTTAGATTTTAGATTTTAGATTTTAGATTGGGAATTAGTTACTGGATAGGGGTTTGGCACTTGCCTCAAGTTGCATTGTTTTTTGAATCAGGTCAATCGATTTTAGATTTTAGATTTTAGATTTTAGAATTGAAGCATTGACCCAGCCCAAAAACGGATACGCTGCCACGTACAGGAGTCGTGGAAAATAAACTTTTTAGACCCTAGTTCAAGCTCCCAGATTTATCTGTGGGGTCATTAGAATGTAATTGCGGGTCATTCAACAAACATGATATCAGGTGCGCCGCAGCGTACCCTACGATTTTTTGCCGCAGCATTTACCCTCACAGTTGCGAATGCTGCGAATACATCCGTACTCCTCGAAACGTTGACTGTGTTTGCGAACAGTAGGATAGGCCAGTAAATATAAGGGAATTCCGATTATTTTGTAAAGCAATCGACCAGCAGCATGAACAATATCCCAAATTTCACTTAAATTAGGTTCTCGAACAAATTCTCCTATTTCATCTTTTAAGGCAAGCCACTGAGATTGCACCGTAGGAGAGTGACAATTATCAAAGACTGCCATACCTTTTTCGTAGTTTTGCCAAATTTTATTCATATATTTAATCAAATCGGGCTTAGTTCTGATAATATCAGAAGTTGATCTAAAATTACACTCATCCGGTATTTTAAGGAAATCAGCTATGCGACTCTCTCAAATGCTTTTTGTTACCCTGCGCGAAGACCCGGCAGAAGCAGAAATTCCCAGCCACAAACTATTACTCCGTGCCGGATACATCCGGCGCATCGGTAGCGGAATTTACGCTTATCTACCTTTAATGTGGCGAGTTCTCAAAAAAGTATCTCAAATTGTGCGCGAAGAAATGGACGCTACCGGCGCTCAAGAATGCCTCCTCCCGCAATTGCAACCGGCCGATTTGTGGCGGGAATCCGGCCGCTGGGACACCTACACTCAAGCTGAAGGTATTATGTTTGCCATGACAGATAGGCAGCAGCGAGAATTGGGACTGGGCCCAACTCACGAAGAAGTAATTACTACAATTGCTAAAGATATGATTCGTTCCTATCGGCAATTGCCTTTACATCTTTATCAAATTCAAACTAAGTTTCGCGATGAAATTCGCCCGCGTTTTGGGTTGATGCGCGGTCGCGAATTCATTATGAAAGATGGCTATTCTTTCCATACAAACGAAGAAAGTTTGAAAAAAACTTATCAGGATATGGCTCAAGCTTATAGCAATATGCTGCGCCGATCGGGCTTGCAATTCCGAGCAGTAGATGCTGATTCTGGAGCAATTGGCGGCTCTGGTTCTCAAGAGTTTATGGTGTTGGCTGAAGCGGGAGAAGATGAAGTTCTTTATACTGAAGATGGTCAGTATGCAGCTAATGTGGAAAAGGCTGTATCGATGCCTGCTGATGCCGAACCGTCGCCCTTTGCAACGTTTGAAAAGCGGGAAACGCCGGGAACGGAAACAATTGATAAACTTTGCAAATTTTTGAAATGTTCTCCGACGCAAGTTGTCAAAAATGTGCTTTACCAAGCTGTTTACGACAATGGCATGACTGTTTTGGTATTGGTAAGCATTCGCGGCGACCAAGATGTGAATCAGGTAAAGTTGCTGAATGAGTTGACGAAGTTAGCGGGCAATTATCAAGCTAAAACTGTTTTATTTTTGACTGTTCCCGATGCGGAAGCTCAGCGGAAATGGGCGGCTAAATCTTTACCTCTCGGTTATATGGCTCCCGATGTTGCTGATGATTATATCGCTGGGAGTAAGGAGGTAAACTCTAAGTTTTTGCGTTTGGTCGATCGCACTGCAGTTGACCTGACAAACTTTGTCACTGGTTCAAACGAATCAGGATACCACGTTGTCGGTGCTAATTGGGATAAAGAATTTCCGCTACCAGCAACGGTTGTAGGCGTCAGAACAGCCAAAAAGGGCGATCGGGCAGTGCACAACCCCGAACAAACCTTGCAAAGCGCCAGAGGCATCGAAGTCGGCCACATCTTCCAATTAGGAACCAAATACTCCCAAGCAATGGGCGCCACCTACACCAGCGAACAAGGCGAAGAAATGCCCTTTGTGATGGGCTGCTACGGCGTCGGCGTGTCGCGGCTAGCTCAATCGGCCGTAGAACAATCCTACGACAAAGACGGGATAATTTGGCCAGTGGCGATCGCGCCGTATCACGCCATCATTAGCATCCCCAATATTTCCGACGCCCAACAAGTAGAAGTCGCCGAAAAACTCTACGCAGAACTCAACCAATCTGGCATTGAAACCTTGCTAGATGACCGTGACGAACGAGCCGGAGTTAAATTCAAAGATGCTGATTTAATCGGCATTCCCTATCGCATTGTTCCGGGCCGTTCGCTGAAAGCAGGCAAAGTTGAAGTCGTGGAAAGAGCAAATCACCAATCACATGAAATTCTCATTGATGAAGTAAATTCTACTTTAAAACAGTGGATTGAAGCCGCCATCAACTAAGCCTTTATAATTGGTAAGGTGCGCGCACCGCGCACCTACATTTAGGCTCGCAATGTGCCCGGTGTACACCCTACATTAGCTCCCCTCTTTCTCTTCCTTATTCCCTCTTCCTGACATCCGTTACATCCGTTATATCAAATCCGTTGGCATCAGAATTATTCATCTCTCTCTTCCCTTTCTCTGTATCCTCTGTGTCCTCTGCGGTTTCCTCATTCCGATACAACCGGAATTGATATTACATCCGTTACATCCCGTACATTGCTCGTTGCCGAACTTCCCTCTTCCTTCTGATGTGAAATCCCCTAAAACTTAAAACTCGGTATGAATCTGAACCTAAATCAGTTTCTGCGATTCCCTCAATCCCGAATTGGGCGGTACTTAGCCCAAGTAACTGTCGTTGCTGTCGCTTACGCCGTGGGGGCGAGGCTAGCAATTTCAATTCAAGGTGTTAGTCCCTTTGCTGCCTCGGTGTGGCCACCCGCAGGAATTGCACAAGCTGGACTTTTGTTGTTTGGGAGTAAAGTCTGGCCTGCCATAGTTTTGGGTACATTCCTGCTAAATTTTGTTAACCCAAATGAACAGATATTTGCGGTTTGGCTGGGAGGAAACGCCGGGGCAATTCTGCAAGCTGTTTTTGCAGTAACTGCCCTGCGCTGGATGGGGTTTCGTCCATCTCTCGATCGCTTGAAAGATGTAGTTAATTTAATCTTGTTTGGCGGTCTAATTTCTACTCAAATCAGTTGTACGATTGGCGCGTTTTCCCTATATTTAGCGGGCAAAGTAGATTGGACAGAATATTGGTCGCTTCGGTGGGATTGGTGGTTGGGAGACACAATGGGAGTTTTAATTTTAACTCCCTTAATCCTAATATTTTTTCGCCCTAAAGTAACCGCCGATCGTTTAAAAATACAAACAGGCAGCCAGCAAAAATATTTAATTTGGCGGGCAGTATGGTTATTATTATTAATTGGGGTGAGCTGGCTGGTCTTTGTGTCGAAAACAGAAGCTTCTATTTCTAGTTATCCCCTGGAATATTTGCCGTTTCCTTTCATAATTTGGTCGGCGCTCCAATTCGGTCAACGAGCCGCTGTCCTAGCATCGTTCATTGTCTCAAGCATCGCAATTATGGGCAGTTCTCAGGGAGGGGGGCCGTTCATAGCCAAAGCCGAAAATATCACTCAGGCTATCTTATTTTTGCAAGCTTTTATGGCTGTAGTTACAATTACCTCGCTGTTATTGGCAGCGACGGTAGCTGAACGCGCCGAGGCAGAAAATTCGCTGCGAGAAAGCGAAATTAAATATCGAGAATTGGTGGAAAATGCAAGCAGCATTATTCTGAAATTGGATGCTGACGGCAATATTACTTTTTTTAACGAATTTGCTGAAATATTCTTTGGCTACACTCAGGAAGAAGTCATTGGTAAAAATGCAATGGGAACAATTCTTCCGCAGACAGACATCGAAGGGAATAACTTACAGTTGGTTTATAATGAAATTTTACAAAATCCCGATCGCTTTACCAGCTATGAAAATGAAAACCTCCGACGCCGTGGCGATCGCGTTTGGGTATCTTGGGCAAATAAACCGCTGGTTAATTCAGCGGGAGAAATCCTGGGCATCCTCTGCATCGGCACAGATATCACCGCTCGCCGAAAAGCTGAAATAGCGCTGCAAAGGCTGAATGAAAAGCTGGAAATCCGAGTTGAAGAGCGGACAAATGCCCTGAAACAAAGCGAACTTCAGCTACAGAAACAGAAATCGGCCTTAATTGATTTAGCCAAAAATAAAGCGCTGAATCAAGGCGACTTAACAAAGGCGCTTCAAGAAATAACTGAAACTGCTAGCCGTACTCTGGAAGTTGCCCGATCGAGCGTATGGCTGTACGATCGCACTAAATCCAAGATCGAGTGCCTGGATTTGTTCGATCACGCTGTCAACCAGCACTCAGACGGTTTGCAATTAGCAGAAGCAGACTATCCTGTCTATTTCCAAGCACTGCGAGAAGAACGCGCAATTGCTGCCTTTGACGCGCAAAACGATTTTAGAACTAGAGAATTTGCGGAATCTTACCTACTTCCGTTCGGCATCACTTCCATGCTAGATACGCCGATTCAAATAGGCGGAGAAACAGCCGGAGTTCTCTGTTTAGAACACGTAGGAATGCCCCGCCGTTGGACTATTGAAGAACAAAGTTTCGCTGTTTCTCTAGCAGACTCTGTAACTTTCGCAATGGAAGCGCGAGAACGCCAGCGCGCTGAAGAAGCGCTGCGACAAGCTGAGGCAAAATACCGCAGCATTTTTGAAAATGCGATCGTCGGCATCTTTCAAACTACTCCAGATGGGGAATATCTCAGCGTCAACCCTGCTTTAATTCGTATTTACGGTTATAGTTCCTTTGAAGAGTTGAAGGGGACTTTAACTAATATTAACCGCCAGCTATATGTATGCCCAGAACGCCGCGCCGAAGTCATTAATTTAATGCGAAAAAACGGCAAAGTATCAGATTTTGAGTCTCAAGTTTACCGCCAAGATGGCAGTATAATTTGGATTGCGGAGAATGCTTATACTGTCTGCGACAGACATGGAAATTTGCTTTATTACGAAGGTACTGTTCAAGATATCACAACTCGCAAACAAGCTGAGGCAGCTTTGCGCTTAGAACAAGAAAAATCTGACCGTCTCCTGCTCAATGTTTTACCGCAAGCGATCGCCGACAGATTAAAACAAGACCAAAGCATCATCGCCGATACTTTTTCCGAAGTAACAGTATTGTTTGCAGATATAGTCGGTTTTACGCAAATTAGTTCCCAAATTTCTCCGCCCGAATTAGTTTCCTTGCTTAACGATATTTTTTCCACATTCGATCGCCTAGCAGAAAAGCACGGATTGGAAAAAATTAAGACGATTGGCGACGCCTACATGGTAGTAGGAGGGCTGCCCATGCCCCGCAGCGATCATGCAGAGGCGATCGCAGAAATGGCCCTCGATATGCAGCAGGCAATTACTGACTTCAGCAATCTCCACAATCAAGATTTTAGCATCAGAATTGGCATTAACACCGGCCCGGTTGTCGCCGGAGTAATCGGTATTAAAAAATTTATTTACGATTTGTGGGGAGACACCGTTAACACCGCTTCCCGCATGGAATCCCACGGCTTGCCGGGGTGCATTCAAGTCACGTCTGCAATTTATGATATATTGCAGGACAAGTATGTATTTGAAAGTCGCGGCGCGATCGAAGTTAAAGGCAAAGGCGAGATGAACACTTACTTTCTTACAGGCATCAAGTTATAGCAGTAAGGAAAAAAGCCCTTCGACTTCGCTCAGCAGAAAAAGAAGGAAGAAGCAATATAACAACTCATGTTTCAGCAATTAAGAACGTCCTAATATTCGGTCGCGGTTGCTATAGTTAGTTAAACATATAATACTCAGTATGAACCCCAACAAAAATCAGTTTCTGCGATTTACTCAATCTAGAAATTCGCAATACTTAGCAAAAGTAGCTGCCATTGCTTTTACTTACGCTTTGGGAGGAAAAATAGCAATTTCAATCCCAGGCGTCAATACATTAGCTAGCTGCGTCTGGCCGCCGGCAGGAATTGCACAAGCTGCACTTTTATTATTGGGTCGGCGAGTTTGGCCGGGAATAGCTTTAGGCGTATTTTTGTTCGAGACTATCAACAAAATGTCATTTTTTAGTGCATTGTTAGCTGCGTTCAGTGCTTGCTTGCAAGCTTTTTTTGCATTTGCTTTGTTGCGAAAACTCAACTTTCGCTCATCACTATCTCGGCTCATAGATGTAGTCAATTTAGTCTGGGGCGGCGCTCTAGTTGCGACTCAAATTAACTGCACTCTCGGCACGTTACGCCTGTGTTTAACGGGTTTAGTTGACTGGAGCGAATATTGGCATATTCGATGGAATTGGTATCTCGGAGATACATTAGGAGTGTTAATTTTTACTCCCCTGCTGTTGATTATATACAACCACAAACCAGCGCCCCGCCCTTCACCAAATACAGCTTCTCAAACAATTCTCAATCGCATCGGTGCCGGAATATGCCTGCTGTTATTAGTAACAGTCAGTTGGCTAATCTACAACTCAAAAAGTGAAAGTAATCTCTCCGGTTATCCCCTCGAATACTTGCCATTTCCCTTAGTAATTTGGGCAACCATTCAATTCGGTCAGGTAGGGGCGGTTTTAGCATCTTTTATTGTATCCAGTATCGCCATTTGGGGCGGTTCTCAGGGAGGCGGGCCTTTTATTGCCAAAGCGGAAAATATCAATCAGGCAATCTTATTTTTGCAGGCTTTTATGAGCGTAATTGTAGTTACATCGCTGCTGTTGGCGGCGACAGTAGCCGAACGCGCCTCAGCAGAGGATTCGCTGCGGCAAAGCGAAATTAAGTATCGGGAATTAGTGGAAAATGCTAACAGCATTATTTTAAAAATAGATAGGGCAGGAAATATTACTTTTTTTAACGAATTTGCACAGAAGTTTTTTGGTTACGATGAAAAAGAGATAATTGGCAAAAACGCCGTGGGAACAATTATTCCCAAGACAGATACAACAGGAAATGATTTGGCAGCAAAGTTGAGAGATATTTTGCAAAACCCAGAACAATATACGCGAAATGAAAATGAAAGTATCCGGCGCAGCGGCGATCGCGTTTGGGTATCCTGGGCAAATAAACCGCTGTTTGACGCGGCAGGAAAGTTCGCGGGAATGCTGGCAATCGGTACGGATATCACAGACCGCAGGCGGGCTGAAATGGCGCTTTACAAGCTGAATGAAGAGTTAGAATTTCGAGTGAAAGAACGAACTAATGCTCTGAATGATACTTTAAGTGCACTGCGAGTTCAACAGGAACAATCAGAACGCTTGTTGTTGAATATTTTGCCTGAAGAAATAGCAAATCGGTTGAAGCGAGGAGACAGTACGATCGCAGACACCTTTGCTGACGTTACTGTCTTGTTTGCGGACATAGTAGGCTTTACTCAATTGAGCTCGCGAGTTTCTCCAACGCAATTAGTAGCCTTGCTGAATGACATCTTTTCGACATTTGACAACCTAGCAGAAAGGCACGGTTTGGAAAAAATTAAGACGATTGGCGACGCTTACATGGTAGTTGGAGGCCTGCCCATTCCTCGCCCGGATCACGCAGAAGCGATCGCAGAAATGGCCATCGATATGCAGCAGGCAATTACTGACTTCAGCAATATCCACAATCAAGATTTCAGCATCAGAATCGGCATCAACAGCGGCCCGGTTGTCGCCGGAGTCATCGGTATTAAAAAATTTATTTACGATTTGTGGGGAGACACCGTTAACACCGCTTCCCGCATGGAATCTCACGGCTTGCCGGGGTGTATTCAGGTAACAGAGACAACTTATCAGCAGTTGCGAGAAAAGTATTCCTTTGAAAGTCGCGGCGCGATCGAAGTTAAAGGCAAAGGCGAGATGACTACTTATTTACTCAAATGCAGAAAGTGGCTTTAGTAAAGGTTTTTCTCTAAAATAAGGGCGATCGCACTCTCAAATGTGCGATCGCCCTTTTCTCAATTAGCCAAGTTTTTTAAAGCTTGTACAGGTTAATTCCAGCTTCCTTCGCCATGATTTCCAAACCCTTGTTTTGCAAGGTTTTAATCGCTTTTGTAGAAAGGTGCAATCTTACCCAGCGCTTCTCCTGCGGCCACCAAACCCGCTTCCACTGCAAATTTGCCTCTTGCAACTTGTGAGTGCGGTGGTGCGAGTGAGAAACTGCAAAACCGTTATTCGCCTTCTTCCCCGTTAGCTGACATTTCCGTGACATACTTCCCTCCAGATTACCGTTTTTTGCGTGCAGCATTTCATTATAGCCCAAGGAAGAAGGAAGAAGAAAGAAGGAAGAAGGCTTGACTTATCCCTTTACCCATAGAAATAGACTCTTGCTCCCCCCTTTAGCAAGGGGGGGTTGGGGGGGTAATTACATGGCACGTTCAGTCAATTTTGTCAAGACTTGATTCGATCGCTTCATTATATAGCAACAGCGCAGAACCCCCCTAGCCCCCCTTGTTAAGGGGGGGACAAAAAACACCCGATCGCCGGCTCAGCAAGGGAAATAAACTCTTGCTCCCCCCTTTAGCAAGGGGGGGTTGGGGGGGGTAATTACATGGCACGTTCAGTCAATTTTGTCAAGACTTGATTCGATCGCTCGACAAAATCCTTCATCCCTTCAGCATCGAAACCCTTCTGGGCCATCAAAGCCAAGTCGTAAACGTGGTGACAAATCATACTCGCCAACTCAGCCGACGGAGACTCGCCGCCACCTTGAATAATCGCACCCTGACTCAAACTCGCCAGATTTTGAATCAGCGGGTGAGACGTATTCACCAGCAAAACGTGTTCTTCGGGGAATTCGGCCGCTTGCTGCTGCAAAAGCGCCGTCATGTCGCGCATCCGGCGCAAAGCTTCCGGCAAAAGTACGATCGCAGGTGGCGTCGCCTCCGCAGAGTCAGACTTCAAAGCTTCTGTGCGAATGTTCACTTTCGGCTTATTGAGAGCTTTTTGGAACATTTCTTTAACTTGTTCGCTGCGAGTTTTATTCGTCGCCGGATCGACAATTTCCGCTTCTTTCTCTTTGTCAATTAGCGTGTCGTCGATGTCGGAATCAACCCGCGAGAATTTGACATCTGAGTGTTCTCGTTCCAAGAAGCTGATAAAGTGCGTGTCGATGAAAGAATCCATAAACAGCACTTCTAAACCTTGGCTTTTGTGCATAGCAACGTAAGTTGCTTGAGATGCCGGCTCGGTACAATAAAACACCCGATTTTCGTGGCGTTTTTGATTGCGTTCCAAATACTCTTTCAGCGTCGTGTAAGGCTGCGTTGAAGCCGAATTTTCCGACTTCGGAGTTACATCTTGCCACAAATCTCCTTCCTCAGTTTGCACCTGAACTTCGGGCGTTACAGTTTCTGGCTTGTCCGCTGTTGGTTCGTAGGTGCTGCGGTAGATTAAAATATCTTCGACTTGCTTTTTGAACTTGTCATCGTTGAGAGTTCCAAACTTGACAAAAGTGCCGATATCTTGCCAGCAGCGGATGTATTCGTTGCGGTCGTCGCGGTAGAGTTCTTTCAGGCGATCTCCCACTTTTTTCGCAATATAATCAGCGATTCTCCGCACAGTGCGATTGCTTTGCAAAGAACTGCGAGAAACGTTCAGGGGAATGTCGGTACTGTCAATAACTCCCCGCAGCGGCATCAAGAATTTCGGGATAATTTCTTCGCAGTGGTCGCTGACAAAAACCTGGTTGCAGAATAGCTTGATATTGCCTTGGGTAACATCGACATCCGGCCGCAATTTGGGAAAGAAAAGAATCCCGTTGACAATAAAAGGATAATCTGTATTCAGGTGTACCCACAGCAGAGGCTCGTCTTGGTACGGGTAAAGGTAACGGTACAGTTCTAAGTAATCTTCTTTTTGCAAATTGCTGGCTGATTCCCGCCAAATTGCTTTGTGCTTGTTGAGTTCCTCTCCCTCAAATTTGATGGGAACTGGCATGAAATCGCAGTAAGTTTTGATTAACTGCTTAATGCGACTGGGTTCTACATATTCTTGTTCTTCATCTTGGAGGGTAAGAGTAATAGTAGTGCCGCGTTCGGTGCGGGAAGATTCTGATAGTTCAAAAGCGGGAGAACCGTCGCAAGACCAGTGTACGGCTTGCGCGCCTTCCTGGTAAGAAAGAGTATCAATGTCTACTTTCTTCGCCACCATGAAAGAAGAGTAGAAACCCAGACCGAAGTGACCGATAATTGCGTCTTTGCCGCTGCCTTGGTATTTTTCAATAAATTCTTCTGCGCTGGAGAAAGCGACTTGGTTGATGTATTTTTTTACCTCGTCGGCGGTCATGCCGATGCCGTTATCGGAAATTGAGAGGGTTTTGTTTTCTTTGTCGATCGCTATGTTGATTTGCGGTTCGCCCACCTCGCCGCTGTATTCGCCGGAACGAGAAACCATTTTGAGTTTGGCAATGGCATCGACGGCGTTAGAAATTAGTTCCCGCAAGAAGACTTCGTGGTCAGTGTATAGCGACTTCTTGATAATCGGGAAAATATTTTCGGTATGGATTGAGATTGTTCCCTGTTCTAAAACTGTCATAATTTTTCTCTGTGATGACTGCTAATTGCTGAGAAATAGCTATTTAATGATTTTCGGCGATCGTGCTCTCTTCTGCAAAAGGGATTACCCTAAAAAGATGATTCGGTTTCCCTCACCATAATTGAGCGAGAAGCCAATGGCTTACATCATGGGGAGGAACGCGGCGGCGGTTGAAACCGCCCTCAATATGCTAGAATTAAATTGCAAGTAAGAACAACCATCTACGTGAAGAAGTGTTTTATTAAGGAGAAACCCCGCTCGTTATCTCGTCTCGGCATGACCGTAGCCTGGGTAAACAAGTAATGGTGAACATGGAGCGTACCTATCTGGCGTTGTGATGGACTCCGAAAGTAAAACAAAAGTAAGCGCAATTGCAATACCTCTGGTAATGGTAGTTGTTTTGAGCGTGTAGAGGTGATTTGTCAGCACCTGTAAGACCTCCATTATAGTCTTATGAATCCCCGTCTATGAAAGGGCTGGGGAGATGTCAAATAGTAGCTCACAAAGGCAACTGCAGGAGAAAGGTGCTGCCGGAACCCAATTCGCTGCGGGCGCTGAGGCTGCCGCGGTGTGCGCGGGCGATGGTTTGGGCGATCGCCAATCCCAGTCCCGAACCGCCGGTATTGCGCGATCGATCGCTGTTGACTCGGTAAAATCGATCGAATATTCGCTCTAAATCTGCCGCCGCTATCCCAATACCGGTATCTTGAACCTGAACGATCGCCTCGATGTGATTGCAATCTAAAATAACTGTTACTTTCCCGCCCGCCGGAGTGTATTGAATGGCATTAACAATTAAATTAGCAACTAGGCGATAAAGTTGGTCGGAATTGCCGACAACATTTAATTGCTGCTGCACTCGCACTTCGGATGTTAGCGCTACCTTAGAAGCGATCGCCAAAGCTGCCAATTCCTCTACTAAATCGCTAACAAGGTCATTCAAACAACACAATTGAGGGCGATCGCGTATCACTTGATTATCCATGCGAGCCAGTAGCAGCAAATCAGCCACTAACTGAGTCAGTCGTCGGTTTTGGCGATCGATCGTCCGCAAAATTTCCTGCGCTTCTTTTTCATCTAATTGAGGCGTCAACAGCGCCGATTCTACAGTCGCCTGCGAAGCCGCTAAAGGCGTCCGCAATTCGTGAGCAGCATCCGCTGTAAACTGTTGAATTTGTCGGTAGGAAGCATAAATCGGTTTCATGGCTAATCCTGCCAGCCACCAACTAGAAAAGCCTACTAAAATTAATGCTGTCGGCAATCCCAACTTTAAAATTAATTTGACTGTACTGAGATAATCGTTGAAGTCTTCCAAGCTCCGCCCCACTTGAAAATATCCCCAATCTTCCTGATTATTGGTGTGCAGCAATACAGAAATTTGGTGATAAATATTGCCTTGGCTGTCAGTGATTGTTTGCCAATGTTGTGAGTTAAATGTCGGTGGCAATTCTTCGGGATAAGCGCCTGCTGTAGCAATCAAATTTCCTGAATTATCAAATAAACGGATATAGTAAAAGCTTTGGTTTATAGCGCTTAAAATATGGCGATCGGGCAACTGTTGTTTATCTTTAATGCCGTTAACTCCAATTACGCGGAGGTTGGGCAAAAGATCATTGACTATTGGTTCTAGGCGTCCGGGCTGCTGCAATTTTGTTTCTAGGCTGTCGTGTAGCGTCCCCGCTACTGATTCTAATTCGCGGTCTATGGCTACCCAGTGAGCATGGGCGATCGCCTTGTATACGCCAAATCCCAACAAGCTTAAAATCAAACCCATTACTGCTGCATAGGAAATGGCTAATTGCCAGCGAGTTCGGTTAAATAGTTTATTTTGATTCACCTTTCATATCTTGCTAGTAATTGGTAATTGGTAATTGGTAATTAGTTGAAGATGATATTTTTTTATCTACCGCAGAGGGCGCAGAGAACGCAGAGGAGGAAAAAAGAGAGAATAAGGTTAAGAAATCCGGTTCTGAAACCCTGCTTAAGTCCTATTAAAATAAAAGTTTCCAGGTAAATACTACATTTTTTATATTTGACTGTCATGCCAAATCCTCATGTTTTAGGAGTTCTGCATATTCGCTCATTCCGAGTTCCGCAAGTTGTCGGTCTTCTTCGGCAAATTCGCTGTAGAGTGCAGCTAAGTTAGTTTCATCGATTGCTGGAATAGTAACTAATTTAGCACGAAATTTCAGGAAAGCAATAAATTCAAATACTTGTTTTAGTTGTTCTATATCGAGCTTTTCTAACTCTTGTTGGATTAAATCTTTCATGGCAGTCATTTTTCCGATCGAGTTTTCTATATTATAGCCAGATACGGGAAACGAGGTATATTCCCCCCGCCGTTGCCCCTACTACTTTAATTTCTCATGCGGTATCCGACGCCGTGTACAGTTTCAATTAAATTCGCACAGCCAACTGATTCGAGTTTGCGCCGCAGCAAGCGCACTTGAGCTGCTACCACATTGCTAAAGGTATCTGCACTCGCTTCCCATAGCTGATTCCGAATTTGGTCAGTGGTGATAATTTGGTTGGGATGTTTCATAAAGTATTCTAGCAGTTGAAATTCTTTGTTTGTCAGCGAAATTATCTGATTTTTGCCGTGGGTATCGACATGACAAGCAGTGCGATTTCCGCAGTCGAGAACGAGATTCCCTACCTGTCTCTGTTGTGGTTGAATTTGGGGCGATCGCCTTTGCAAAGCCCGCAATCTTGCTAACAGTTCCGCCATCCCAAACGGCTTGACTAAATAATCGTCAGCCCCGGCATCTAGTCCCGCAACTTTATCTTCCATTCGGTCTTTTGCTGTCAGCATCAATACGGGCAGGGCGCTATGTTTAGCACGCAATCTCCGCAGCAGTTCCAATCCTGACAATCCTGGTAGCAACCAGTCAAAAATAGCGAGGGTGTATTGCGTCCACTGGCTGTCTAAATATTCCCAAGCTTCACTGCCATCGAGGGCCCAATCAACTATATATTTTTCCTGCTTTAAGGTTCGCTCGATCGCTTTCCCTAAATCGGGCTCATCTTCAACTAGCAAAACTCTCATAACTCTAATTTATAGCGGTAAATCTTTATACATTGTTAGCGATCAGCAGCATCTACCCCAACATCTAACATCACATACTGAGATGAAATCAGCATGAAATTTTCTAATTTCGCAGAAAAAAATGACTGTTGACAATTATTGACAACAAGCGGGAAATGTCTTATACTCAAACCCAATCAAATTTTTGAGAATATTTTTCAATAACTATGACAGATTTATCCGATCGTCCCGCCATGAAAAAGCCGGGGCGCTGGAGTCGCCGCCAACTGCTACAGCTAGGAATAGCTGGGGCTGGGGTAGCGGGCGGCGCGATCGCATTGCAAAACATGACCCAAAAACGATCGGCATTGGCGAGAATACCGCCCATCCCCGCAGATGCACTCACCATCAGCAATATCAACCCGATGCAAATTGCGCGGGATTTTGATTACGGCACGGTGACGCGCGAAAACGGGCGCACGGTTCGGGAATTTCGCCTAGAAGCTAATACTTCGGTCGTCCAACTTAACAGCGCCGTCGCTTTCAACACCTGGAACGTCAACAATCGCGTGCCGGGGCCGACATTGAGGGCAACAGAGGGCGATCGTATCCGCGTCATTTTTTATAACAAAGCCGCAGATTCTCATTCGCTGCACTTTCACGGCGTTCATACCAGCGAAATGGATGGCGTTAAACCAGTGAAACACGGTTCGGTATTTATTTATGAATTCGATGCCAATCCCTACGGAGTGCATCTATATCACTGCCATATTGAGCCTGTAACTCGTCATATAGGTAAAGGACTCTATGGAATGTTCATTATCGATCCGCCAAAACCCCGCCCTCCCGCAGATGAAATCTTGTTAATCATGGGAGGATACGACGTAAACGACGACAAAACCAACGAACTATACGCTTTTAACGGGTTGCCCAATTATTACATGAACAACCCGATTCCTATTTACCGAAATCAGCTAATCCGGCTTTACGTTCTCAACCTGATTGAGTACGAAGCGGCAGTGACTTTTCACCTGCACGCCAACTTTTTTGACGTATATCGCACAGGAATGACTTTGACTCCCAGTGAAAGAACCGATGTAATTACAATGGGAGTAGCTGAAAGACATATTTTAGAATTTACCTACGGCTACGCTGGAAAATTTATGTTTCATCCCCATCAAGATGATATCGCCGAAGCAGGCTGCATGGGGGTATTTGAAGTCATCACTTAAACCAAATCCTGCTACCACGGTGCGCCGATTCAAATAAAGAAAGTATGAAATTATTTGACAAGCTCGATCGCAAATAGGTAGAATGAATAGCTCGCAAATAATTGAGAATTTTTCTTAATAACTTGTGAGTCCAAATGCACATAACGTAAAAATTAGCAACAGCCATGTTATCAACATTTCGTTTATTACTCACATCTTGCACCATTCTTAAGAACAGGCAAGATGCCTGTTCCACAAACAATGACTTTTCTTGTGGGGTGGGCGTCCCCAAGAACAGGCAAGGTGCCTGTTCCACAAACAATGACTTTTCTTGTGGGGTGGGCGTCCCCAAGAACAGGCAAGATGCCTGTTCCACAAACAATGACTTTTCTTGTGGGGTGGGCGTCTCGCCCGCCCGTAGCAGGGTTGTTGCAAATGTTGCAAGATATCGTTTATTACCCACAGCCACGGCTACAGCCATCCTCGTTGCTCTCGCTGGTTGCGCTTCCCCCACAGCCAGCAACACCGACAGCACAGTCTCACCCGTTGCCACAGCCAGTCCCGCCTCCACAAGCGGTCACAGCGGGAATCACGGCGGCAAAGGCGGCATCAACATCAATACAGCCATTCTTTCAGAGTTAGATAAACTCGAAGCCAAGTTAGGAGTACCGGCACTTTCTAACAAGATTCAAGCCAGCCGCCCTTACGGCAAAGTTGAAGAATTAGTCTCAAAAAATGTCATTACTCAAGCCCAATTCGACCAAATCAAAGACTTGGTAACTATTGAAAACGTGGCGCTGACAGGGGAACCAAAAGATGTAGACTACATGACTAAACTCGGCTTGATGAAAGGGCATCTTATCGTAGCAAAAGAACTCTTGGATCAAGGCAAACCCGACCAAGCCGAACCGCACATCGGCCATCCAGTCGAAGAAATTTATGCCGATGTGGAAGATCAGCTAAACGAGCGTAAAATTCCCGAATTTAAGACTACTTTAATTAAATTGCAGGATTTAGTTAAAGCAGGTGCAAAAGATCCGGCTCAAGTGAATGCGGAATTTGACACATCAATGCAAGCAGTGGACGGAGCAATTGCCACCCTCCCCGAAGCGCAGCGCAAAGATCCGAAATTCGTGCTGCAAGTGATTAACGGCTTGCTAGATACAGCTAATTCCGAATACGGAGCCGCAGTTGCTAACGGCAAAATTTCCGCAATTATTGAATACCAAGATTCGCGGGGTTTTGTCATGTACGCGGAAATGCTGTACAAAGATATCGCCGAGCAAGTGGCTAAAACCAGCCCCGAAATTGACAAAGCAATTGTTGCAAACATGACGGAACTGAAGGCAACTTGGCCAACTGCGATCGCACCCCCCGCCCCAGTTAAAACAACCGAACAAGTCAACCAGCTAGTTAAAAAGATCGAAAGCGACAGCCAAAAAGTTCTCAAACCCGCATCTTAAAAATATCACTCTCATCAAGAGCGGTAATTGGTAAATAATCTGCCAATTACCTCGCTCCTTAACCAGTCCCATTCCCACCATGAAAAAATGAATTTTGGCGAAGCATTGCCCACCTTTGTAATTACTCTCCGCGAAGGAGTCGAAGCCGCCTTAGTTGTCGGCATCGTTCTCGCTTGCCTCAAAAAATCAGGACAAAGTTATTTAAGTCCTTGGGTTTTCGGCGGAGTTGGCGTGGGAATTATTGCCAGCGCTTTGATAGGTGTAATGTTCGGCTGGACAATTCAAATTTTGTCCGCATCCAATCAGCCTTTTGCACCGATTATGGAGTCGCTGCTAGAGGCAACCTTTGGAGTTTTAGCGATCGCAATGCTGAGCTGGATGCTGATTTGGATGACTAAGCAAGCGCGATTTATGAAAGCCGAAGTTGAAGGTGCTGTGAGTGCTGCCTTAACGCAAAATTCTCATGCCGGTTGGGGCGTATTTAGTTTAGTTTTGATTGCCGTTTTACGCGAAGGGTTTGAAACTGTTTTGTTTGTCGTCGCCAAGTTTCAACAAGGGATTATTCCGGCGATCGGCGCTTTGGCGGGCATTCTCTCAGCCACCGCACTGGGTGTCCTGCTGTTTAAATGGGGAATCAAAATTAATATCCGCCTGTTTTTCAAATATATGGGTATTTTTTTGCTATTTATTGTAGCGGGTTTAGTGGTATCTACATTGGGACTTTTTGACAGCGCGGTGAATATTTTATCGCAAACAAATCGCGAGTCAGCAGCGCTGTGTTTCTATTACGAAAGATTTACTAAAATCCACTCTTGCATTCTCGGCCCAATGGTCTGGAATACCTCGAAACTGGTTCCAGAAGACAAGTTTCCCGGTTTGCTGTTGAGTGCGTTGTTTGGCTACACGGAGAAGCTCTATGTCGTGCAGGCGATCGCCTATTTCGTCTTTTTAATTACCGTCGGTGGCATCTACTTCCAAAGTCTGGCAGGTCGAGTGTTTTTCCCGTTAAAAAAAAACTCAGGTAACGAAATAGGAAATTAAGTGTGATCGAAACGCGATCGGCTTTTTAGCGGAAATGCAAGAGGCAGTTGTTTGTTGCTAATAATTAATGCGCCCATAAGTTAGAGCGCATTAGGAAATCAGCCATCTATTGATTGAAGGTAAAACGACCGTCAACTTTTTCTCCGTTAATATCCGCAGTCACTTTCACTGGATACTGACCGGGTTCATTGCCGGGAAACAACACAGCGTAATGTTTGCCCTCAGCATCATACTTGAGAGCTAGGGTTTGCTGCTTTCCACTCGGCAACTGCACTTGAGCCGTCACTTTCGCGTTAGGAACTGGTTCCTTTTTCTCCCCTTTTAGCAAAAATAAATCTAAATGAGTTCCGGTAGCTTCTTTGTAAGGTACAAACTCTAAATGGTAAGCTCCAGACTCCACAACTTGCCCCCCTTGAGTTGCTTTTCCAGGAGCAGTGGCGGGAGGCGAAGACGCAGGTTGAGAGGCGACAGGAGGGGATGCTGGAGTGGTATTTGGATCGCTTGCTTGGTTATCGTTACTGCAAGCTCCCAAAAACAGCAATCCGACACTACCTAGAACAATTAAATTTGACTTAAGCGATTTCATTTGTTTGACTCCTTGCTGACTGACAATAATTAGAAAATATCACACATTAGCTACCTTCCCGTCTTCAATAACGGGCTGAGGTTTTTGAGGTCGTAAAAAATGCCCAAATTGAGCATACAAAGCTGGCAAAACTAACAAAGTTAAGGCTGTAGAAGTAAACAATCCACCCAACACCACAACCGCCAGAGGTTGCAAAATTTCTTTGCCTGCGCCTGTACCAACTACCAGGGGAACCATGCCTAAAGCAGAGGTAAAAGCTGTCATCAAAATCGCCACCAATCTTTCCATCGCACCTTCTTTAATTACTTGCTTGAAAGGCATTCCCTTGCTTAGTTTTTGATTGAAATTATCCACCAAAAGCAAACCGTTACGAACCGCTACACCAAATAAGGTGATAAAACCCACAAGTGAAGCTACAGAAATAATGCCACCACCGATCGCAATCGAGAAAATTCCTCCTACTAATGCCAGGGGTAAGTTAATCATAATCATCACCGCACCTGCAAAAGAATGGACAGCAAAGTACATCAGCACCGCAATAATGACTGTTCCTAAGCTACCAAATAGGATTATATTTTGGGTAGCTCGTTCTTCTGATTCAAATTGTCCACCATACTGAATAAAATAACCTGAAGGCAAGATTACCTGCTGTTGTACGTTGGTCTTAATTTCATTAACAACTGAGCGTAAATCTCGTCCTGACACATTCGCAGCCACAACCAATAAACGGGAAACATTTTCACGGTTGATGGTATTAGGGCCAGTACCGTATTCAATTTTTGCGACTTGTGCGAGTGGGATCTTCTGCCCAGAAGGAGTATCAACTAATAAGTTACGAATAGTATCAAGATTACTGCGACTTTCCGGTTTCAACCACACCAATAAATCAAATAACTGCTGTTCTTTAAGGACTTGAGATACTACTTTCCCATTCAAGGCAGTTTCTATAGTTTCTGTAAGACTTCCAATGGTAAGTCCGTAACGTGCAGCCGAAGCTCGCTCAAATTTAATCTGTAACTGACGAATGGGAATTTGTTGTTCTAACTGCAAATCAACAATACCTTTTACCTCGCCCATAGCTGTTTCCACTTCCTTCCCAATCGCTCTTAATTCTGTCAAATCAGGCCCAAAAACTTTCACTGCGATCGCACTTCTCACTCCTGAAAGCACTTCATCCATCCGATGCGAAATAAAGCCTCCCACGCTGGTAGCCACACCCGGTAATTTATTAAATTCCTCTCGAATTTTGGCAATACTTTCTTCTCGCTTTTTAATGCCAATATCGCTCAGTTCTACATCCAAATGTCCTAAATTTACCCCTCCGGCATCAGCATCACCGGGCGCACGTCCCGATCGCAATTGTACTGCTGTAAATCGAGGGTCATCTTTGAGAGCATTCTGCATTGAAAGTCCCATATCATTAGTAGCAGACAGGGAACTCCCAGGATAAAGTAACATTGTATTAACTAAAGATCGCTCTTGAAATTCTGGTAAAAATACTCTTCCTAGTGAGGGAAGCACAATTAATGAAGCAATAAAAGCAGCGATGGCTGGCAATAAGATGAATTTCGGACGATTAATTGCCATATTCAAAGCAGGACGATAAAGCCGTTGGCTAAATGCCGACACCCAAGTATCATCCGATGGCAATTGACGATTTGCTAATAAGATAGCGCAAAGAGCAGGGGAAAGAGTCATTGCTACAAAAGTAGAGGCCATAATAGAAACTAAATAAGCCACTCCCATTGGGGTAAATATTCGCCCTTCTACTCCTGTTAAAGAAAAAATCGGCGCAAATACAATAACAATGATTACTGTAGAGAAAATTACACTCGTGCGAACTTCTACCGAAGTGCTATAAACAATTTCAAAATCATCTTTAGGCTTGCCATCTACTTGATTTTTCTGCAATCCCCGATAGCAGTTTTCCATATCCACAATTGAGTCATCCACAACAGAACCAATTGCTACTGCCAATCCCCCAAGAGTCATAGTATTTATGCCTTCCCCAAACCATGATAAAATCAACATTCCTATCAGCACCGACAAGGGAATGGCGCTGAGAGTGATGAGAGTTGTGCGCCAATTCATCAAAAACATCAGCATGATTATTGAAACAATAATGATGCCATCTCGTAGGGAATCGCGCACATTTTCAATAGCAGAATCAATAAAACTTTCTTGGCGAAAAGTTACTTGTACTTTCACATCCTGGGGTAATCCGGCTTGCACTTCCTCCATTGCTTGTTCAACTGCTCTGGTCACGGTTGGAGTATCAATTTGAGGCTGCTTGTTTACCAGTAAAACTACTCCTCTCTCACCATTAACACTACCATCTCCTCTAGCTAGTGCTGCTCCTAATTTTACCTCTGCCACATCGCGTAATTTGATGGGTTTTCCATCCCTAGATATTACTACTGATTCTGCCAATTCTTCAATGGTTTCAATCCGACCTACGCCACGAATAATTTCTTCGCGATCGGGTGTAATCAAAAATCCCCCAGACGCATTGGTATTTGATTGCTGTGCCGCTTTGGTCACATCTTCTAAAGAGATATTAAATGCAGTTAATTTGACTGGATCGACTAAAACTTGATACTCTCTAACATCACCTCCATAGGCAATGACTTGTGATATTCCCTGCACAGCAAGTAATCTGTTAGTGACATCTCGATCGACTAACCGTCGCACTTCCATTAAATCAGTATTTGGCTCCTTTCCTTCTGCTTTTAGGGTGAAGGCATACATTAAAATTGTGGCAATCGGAGAAGATACAGGAGATATTTGTGGTTCTTCAACACCTTGAGGCAACTTGGATCGGGTTTGCTGTAAACGTTCAGCAACTAATTGTCTCGCTTGATAAATATCTGTATCGGCTTTGAAAATTACTCGAACAACTGAAATACCTACCGCCGAAGAGGATCGCACGGTTTCTACCCCCGGAGTTCCATTGACTGCGCTCTCAATTGGTAAAGTGATTAAAGACTCTACTTCTTCAGGGGCCAATCCCGAAGCTTCTGTTTGAATTTCTACTTGAGGCGGGGCAAAATTAGGAAAAACATCAAGGGGCATTATAGTTAAATTATAACTACCCAAAAAAGTGACTATTATTGCAGCGATTACAACTAGCCAACGTTGAGCGATCGACCATTTGAGGATTGAGTTGAGCATGAAGTGAAATAGTGGTAATTATTATTTGAGCTACTTTGAAATCAGAATATAAAATTAGGATCAAAAGCGGATTATTCGCCGAAACTATGTTTATTAAAGTTAAGGCTAATGGTCACACTTTATTAGTTCCCACCACTTTCCGATCGCTCTTGCGGCGACCAGCCACAACCCCAACTAAGAAAGCTACAGTACATAAGATTGTTCCTCCTGCTACTCCCGCCAACCATAGAGGCATTGGAAAATTATTAAAACTAGCCTCTATTCCATTGGGAGTTAATGCCGTTTTTTCCTCAGATTCTGAATGTTTACTATCACCTCGCAAAGATTGAGCATAAAGTTGAGGAGCGCGTTGAGTAACTATTAAATCTCCCTCAAATAAACCACTTTTAACCTCTATTAAATCCGCGGAAGTATTACCTAAAGTAACTTCAACTGCTTGAAAAGCATTGCCATTTTGCAGGTAAACCAACTGCTTCCCATTAGCTTCTACAATGGCTGAGGTAGGAATTGCCAGAACTGGTGTTGTAGTTCGACTGGTTAATATTTCTAATTCGGCAAACATATTCGGTTTGAGGACACCATCACTATTATCAATTTCCGCTTTGACAGGAATAGCCCGGTTTTCACCTTCTACCACAGAGCCAATTAAGTTAATTATTCCGGTGAAAGTTCGGTTAGGGAAACTAGCAATTTTTACCATTACTTTTTGACCAGACTGGATTTGATTCAGGTCTTTTTCGTAAATATTTGCTGTGGCAAAAACGCTGCTGTCGTTTAAGATACTCATCAGCGGTTTTTCCGCCGAGTTTACTGATTCTCCGGGGGTGATTTCGCGATCGGCTACCGTGCCCGAAATCGGAGCAACTACGGTAACGAGTCCTCGATCGTTGGCAACAGTTCCTAATTGTTGCAGTCGCGCTTGATAGGCTGCATCAGCCAAGCGAATGCGCGACTGAGCGACTTCGACGGCAGTTTTGCCGCGTTTGAGTTGGTTCTCGGCTTCTAGGACTTCCCGACGGCTCAGAGCTCTGGTAAGTTGAGCTTTTGCGTCTGCTACTCTGCCTTGAGATTCCCGCAATTCCCGCATCGGCAGGTCTACTTCGGCTTGTTTAATTTCGGTTTGGGCTTTGATAACTTCAGGACGGCTTTTTGCCTTAGCAACAGCGGCTTTTGCTTCTGCGAAGTGGGCTTGCGATTCCAGCATTGTGCGCCGCGCGATCGCCCCAGATGCCACTAATTCTTTGTCGCGATCGAACTGTTCTTTAGCCACTGTCAGTTCAGTTTCTGCCCGCGCTATTTCTGCTTGCGCTATTTCAACTTGACGCTGATAGTTTTCTTTAGCGGCTTGCACTACGGAACGATTATTTACTAATTCTTGTTCTTGCTGGTACTGCTTAGTTACCGCTGTTAATTGGGTTTGGGCTTGGGCGATTTCTGCTGCGGATATTTGACTTTGGCGATCGTAATTTTCTTGAGCTAACTTAAAGTCAGCCTGCGCCTGCTGCAAATCCCCTTCAGCTTCGGCTCGTTTCGCGATCGATTCCACACGCAATTGCCCTAATTCCGCACTCGATAAAACAGCAACAGGTTGACCTTTTGATACTTTGTCACCCGGTTTGACTAGCAACTCAACCGCTGTGCCGCTGACGGGAGCCCGAACTTCAACTTTTTGGTTGGGTAAAGTCTCAATTTGTCCGGTAGTTTTAATGCCCACAGCCAATCGCTGAGCTTTCACTGACTCAACTTTAATTCCGATCCGCTTCCATGTTTCCGCATCAACAGAAATAGTGGCTGGAATTTGAGTCGTTTCGCCGCTTTGGTGAAATTCATCTCCGTGTCCCGCGTGGGCCAAAACGACAGCCGGAGAACTTAGCAAAATTAGGCTGAACAACGTTCCAGAAAAGCTGCTAATAATTGCCGGACATTGAGCATATTTGTGGAATATCATCGTTGGCATTGTCCTTGAAATCAGGTTGAGTGCCACAGGTTTAGCAGTTGGTATTTTGCCAAGGTAAGTAAGTGATACCCATTAAGTAAAGTTACTTATTAGCATTTTCCAAGAAGCGACCGCTAAGCAATGACCAAGAGCTAGAAATGCTCTACTCAACCTAGTATTTCACGGTCAAATGAAATTAGGATGAAATTTCGCATCAGCAGCCCAGATGCCCACCAGCTTCTAAAATACGAAGATAAGTTTCGCCTAATGACAAGCGATTTTGCTGTAGATTTTTTTCCGGTTTTTTTATCTCTGCTCGCGCTTCAATTTCGTTGGTCAATGCGCTCACTAGCTCATCTACGGCTGCATTTGATTTATAAGTGGTGTTTAATTCCAAGCTATTCAATATCATAAACTACCCTCTCTATCTATATAGCTTTTTGCTGACCTATCTACTACTTTAGAGGTAGGGCAGAGCAATTGTCTACAGTATTCTTACGTAACTTCTACTACTTTAGAGGTAGAGAGGCTCAATTATCTACAGTATGTGTAGGTAATCTCAGGAAACTGAGGTGGAGTCAGACAAATGCTGACAGCCACAGTCGAGCTACATTACTTTGTCTACCAAGGTTGTCGCCACTTTTTCATTTGCTCAATTTCTTCCTTTTGTGAAGCAAGTATTTCCTGAACATTTGACCTAACGTGATTCATGTCACTCATGTTGTGGATTTGTGTCATGTTTTGTTTACGGTAGCTAAATTACTGTTTATACCAACCTTGGCGCCACTGTTTCATTTGCTCAATTTCTTGCTTTTGCGAAGTCAGAATTTCTTGAGCTAATTTCTTCATTTCCGGGCGTTTTGACTTCTTCAAAGCATCTTCAGCCATCACTAAAGCTCCTTCGTGGTGAGGAATCATCGCATTGATAAATCGCAAGTCAAATTGCTCGTCAGCGGCCCCTAAATCCATGCTCATCATCATGCTTTGCATTTGTTCGGGAGTCATTGCCATCATGTGACCCATGGGAGCGTGATAAGCCATCGGCGTACTGCTGGCTTTGGGATACCAAGTTTTTCGCCACTCTTTCATTTGATTGATTTCGCGGTTTTGAGCAGCAATTATATCAGTGGCAAGTTTTTTCATTTCCGGGCGTTTGGATTGTTTAAGCACATCTTGAGCCATGTTTACAGCACCTTGATGGTGTACTGTCATGCCATCAATAAATCGCAAATCGTAGTCGGCATCAGCAGGGCCTAAATCCATTGACATATCGTGATTCATGCCATGATTCATGCCATGATTCATGCCACCCATGCCACCGCCTTGTACCACGTCTTGCTTGTTGTTTGCTTCGGTTGCAGCCGTAACATTTGGGGCGGGAGTTTCACTGGAAGGGGCATTTGAACAAGCTGCAAGCACTCCACTGGTAAAAGCGGCTGTGGCGGTCAACATCAGCGCTGCAAAGCCTGTTTTTAATGAAATTGGTTTCATAGAGCTTATATCCTTAAAATGGCCATTTATTTTCAGTTTTTCACATATAAATGAAATTAGGATGAAATTTTTGAGTCGGACGTGTAAAGAATTATTGCTGTGCCATTATTTAAACACGTAAGGTGCGCACTGCGCACCCTACAAGTAAAGTGAGTCTGTGCGTAAGTTCTAGCAGTAAAACTTAAGATTTAGTTCCGAATTCCCCTTGACTCTCCTGCGTACTGGAGACTTTATAATGGAGTTAATTCATTGATTGAGCAGAGTAGTTTCTGCTGAGGTTCAAATTATGACTTTACAGCTAAAAGTGCCTAAGATGGCTTGTTCTGCTTGTGCGACTACAATCACAAAAGCAGTCCAAGCCATTGACTCAGCCTCAACGGTTGAGGCTGATCTCAAGACAAAATTGGTCACGATTCACACCGCTAAGTCAGAAAGTGAAGTTAGGAAAGCGATCGCATCTGCTGGCTATCCAACTATTTAAAGACAAAGGGTAAATGTCTCATTGAGGAGGGCATCTATGGACAATCTCACACTTAAATTGCGGGGCATGAGTTGTGCTTCTTGTGCTTCATCTATCGAACAAGCAATCCAATCTGTTCCCGGCGTAATTGAGTGTCATGTCAATTTTGGGATGGAACAAGCAACCATCCAATACGACTCCAAGCAAACCGACTTAGAAACAATTCAATCTGCTGTTGATGATGCGGGATACGAAGCTTTGCCGCTTCAAGAAATGGCGGCGCCAGAGGATGATTCCGAACAAGCCGATCGCAAATCTGAATCTCAAACCTTGCAGCGGAAACTCTGGACAGCAGGTATCATCAGCATCCTGCTAGTTGTGGGCGCTATTCCAGCGATGACCGGCTTGCACCTGCCATTTATTCCCGCGTGGCTGCACAATTATTGGCTGCAATTAGTCCTGACATCCCCCGTACAATTTTGGTGCGGCAAGTCGTTTTATGTGGCAGCTTGGAAATCCCTAAAACGGCGGGTGGCGACAATGGATACTCTGATTGCCTTGGGTACAAGTGCTGCTTACTTTTATTCTGTATTTGTGACATTTTTCCCAGGTTTATTCACAGCCCAAGGTTTAAATTCTGGCGTTTACTACGAAGTTGCCGCCAGCGTTATTGCCTTAATTTTGTTGGGGAAAACCATAGAAAATCGGGCGAAGGGAGAGACTTCCGAAGCCATTCGCAAACTCATGGGTTTGCAAGCAAAAACTGCTCGAATAATTCGCAACGGGGAAGAGTTGGAAGTGCCGATCGCCCAAGTGGAAATTGGCGACATCGTGCAGGTGCGGCCGGGAGAGCAAATCCCCGTAGATGGAGAGGTAATTGAGGGGGCTTCGACGGTAGACGAAGCAATGGTTACGGGAGAAAGTTTGGCTGTCAAAAAGCAGCTTGGCGACGAAGTTATCGGAGCCACAATTAATAAAACTGGCAGTTTCAAGTTTCGGGCGACAAGAGTTGGCAAAGATACATTTTTAGCTCAAATTGTCAAGATGGTGCAGGACGCACAGGGGTCAAAAGCACCGATCCAAAAGTTAGCAGACCAAGTGACTGGTTGGTTTGTTCCTGTAGTAATTGCCGTCGCTTTAGCTACTTTTATTATCTGGTTTAACGCGACGGGAAACTTCACTCTCGCCACAGTAACAATGGTGGAAGTGCTGATTATTGCCTGTCCCTGCGCTTTGGGTTTGGCGACTCCGACTGCTGTGATGGTGGGCACTGGGAAAGGTGCAGAAAATGGGATTTTAATTAAAGGAGCCGAGAGTTTAGAATTGGCTCATAAAATCCAAATTATCGTATTAGATAAAACTGGAACTCTCACAGAAGGCAAGCCAACTGTTACTGATTTTGTGACAATTAAAGGAACGGAGAATAGCAATGAGTTAAAGTTGCTGCAATTGGCGGCGTCTGTAGAGCGAAATTCGGAGCATCCTTTGGGCGAAGCTGTTGTTAGATACGCTCAATCTCAAGAGGTTAATTTGACGGATGTTAAGGATTTTGAGGCGATCGCGGGGAGTGGCGTGCGCGGGGTTGTAGGCGGAAAGTCGATCGCCCTGGGAACGGTGAGGTGGATGCAGGAACTAGGCTGCGATACTGAATATCTGGAACTGCGCGCGAGAGCTTTGGAAGCTGCGAGCAAAACGGTTGTTTGGATGGCTGTAGAAGGCAAAATAGAGGCAATTCTGGGCATTGCGGATGCTCTCAAACCGTCGTCCGCACAGGCGGTGAAAGCACTTCAAAAACTCGGTTTGGAGGTGGCGATGCTGACGGGGGATAATCGCGCGACTGCGGAGTCGATCGCCCAATCCGTGGGCATTACTCGCGTTTTTGCCGAAGTTAGACCCGACCAAAAAGCAGCTCAAATCCAAGCCCTGCAACGGGGAGGAAAAATTGTCGCGATGGTGGGAGACGGGATTAACGATGCACCGGCTTTGGCCTTAGCAGACGTGGGAATTGCGATCGGCACCGGCACCGATGTGGCGATCGCCGCCAGCGACATTACCTTAATTTCAGGCGATTTGCAAGGCATAGTTACAGCAATTAAACTTTCCCGCGCCACCATGCGGAACATCCGCGAAAATCTGTTTTTTGCGTTTATTTACAACATCGCTGGAATACCGATCGCTGCTGGCATTTTGTACCCCATTTTTGGCTGGCTGCTAAATCCAATTATCGCCGGTGCAGCAATGGCTTTCAGTTCAGTCTCTGTAGTTACTAATGCTTTGCGCTTGCGGAATTTTCAAGCCAAATCTAGTGCATAAATTTGGAGGAATGAGAAAAATGTTACACCATCGTAAAATTTGGGGAAGTCTCGCGAGTTTAGGACTTGTGATGGGAATTGCATCGGGAGTTCAAGCTTCCGAAATTCCCGTCCAGCATTCTACTTCAACGACTCAATTCCGCAGCATTGAACAGCCACTAGGTTTAAAAGTTGGCGTCACAATAGGTGGTTTGACATTAATAGGTTTAGAATTGTGGTGGTTTTTGTTCAGTAAATCTAAAGGGCAGCAAGCTGAATCTATTCAGGGTATACAAGAGTTGAATATTACTGTAGACGGGGGTTATGAGCCTGCCACTGTAGTTGTGAAAGCAGGTCAATTAGTCAGGCTCAATTTCTTGAGGCGCGACCCCAACAGTTGTCTTGAAAAAGTGTTGTTACCAGATTTTCACATTGTGCGAGAATTGCCTCTAAATCAGGTAACGGCTGTTGAATTCACCCCTCAAAAACCTGGACGATACCTATTTACTTGCGGCATGAATATGTTTCGGGGTGTGGTGGAAGTACAAAGCTAAATCAAATAGACAGTTGTCAACCTGCGGCAATTGCGACGGTTGAGGCGCGAGTTTTTTCAGCAAGAAATCGCTAAAATAGATGAAAGCTTAAAAAATTTGGAGTGAGCTAAATGCAACTACTACACACGATGCTCCGAGTCGGCAACCTGGAAGAGTCCCTCAAATTTTACACTGAGGTTCTGGGCATGAAATTGCTGCGGCAAAAGGACTATCCAGACGGTAAATTTACTCTGGCTTTTGTGGGCTACGGCGATGAATCCGACACTACAGTTTTGGAATTAACATACAACTGGGGCGTCGAACAGTACAATTTAGGGGATGCTTACGGTCATATTGCGATCGGCGTTGACGACATTTACGGTACTTGCCAAGAAATTAAAGCTCGTGGTGGTAAAGTTAGTCGCGAACCCGGCCCGATGAAGCACGGTTCAACAGTCATCGCTTTTGTGCAAGACCCAGATGGATATAAAGTTGAATTAATTCAACTGGAAAATCAAGGTAGCAACACTCAGAAAGTAGCAGCAACAACCGCATCTTAGAGTTCGTCCTCTAGTCCTGGTAGGGTGCGTCAGAAACAATTTTTTTGAGTTAAGTTGAAACTCTTTCTCTGACGCACCCTACTGAGGGGATTTAGGGGGTTTTTAACACTTTTAATGCGATCGCACCGACGGTACAAACTGCTGCAAATATATTTTTTGCCACAAGACAGAAAAACTGCTCCCTATTTGGCTTAAGCTATCAAATTTAGGAATTAATTTAGATTCTCGGCGCTTGTCTAAAGCAGCGATCGCCGAAAAAAATATAGCTAATACTAACAAAAATACCAGCATTACACTAAATAAAATATTCCAACAAACTAGAAATTCGCTTGTGTAGCTGACGGTAAACAGCGAGTTAATCACTGAATCCGATAAATACAAGAGCAGCCCTACTGAAAACCACACCCCGAACAATACCCATGTCCATTTAAAGATATCTGTTGCAGTCTTGTGATTTTTAGACACAGAAAGTTCTAAATCTCTAATTAGGCTGTTAATTTTGGATGTGACTTCATACAAAGTATATTGCAAAGAATCTCTGAGAGAATTTAGCTCGTTGTCGAGGTTTATGCACTGCTCGGATGTGCTTTTGTCAAAACTGAGATTTTGAAGTTTATTGCGGTGCACAGACAGTTTATGACCTAGGGTGTAATCCCATTTTTGCAGCCGCTCTATAGTCAAATACAAAAGTTCCCTATTTGCATCTAACAAGCTCTGGCAATCTACGATCGACTTAACTAACTTGCTGAGATTGTTGATATACTCCTCTAAAGTATGTTGGTATTCCTTTTGTTTAGCTGACAACAAACTTGCGAGTTCGACATCCCGATCGCCGCACAGCGCCAAAGCCTCACAATACAAGTCGTCAATTTCCATTTTACCGAAATACAGTGACGCTTTGTACTCCTCAATTTCGGGAAGAGTCAGGGATTGTAAAGGCTTATATTTTACCTGAAATTTATATAGGATCGCTGTCAGAATCTGCGCCGATTTTTGCTCCAGCTTGTCTTTGTAGGGTGCTAAAATAATGGCAGCTAGATTTTTGACTTTCGCTTCCGGGTGGTGCAGGAAATCAAAAATTTTGGCAAGTATTTTGGAGAATTCTAAGTCATTAAAATTATTTTCCGCAACTTCCAAAAAGTTTGTTACTGCTGCATCGTTTTCGGCATTAAATTTGTAGGAATCCCTAAGTGCGATCGCAGCAAATACTCGATCGATCCAAAACAGATATTCCTCGCAATCCATTGGCAGGCTCGGCAGCAGCCAGCTAGGGCCGTACACCCAAAAATCGAGACAATTCTCATATTCCTTACCGCTGTCATGTCTGCGGCTGTCGTCCAAAGCAAATTTGTTGCTTGCTAATAGTTGAATTTGCTCTTCTACAACCAGCCGCTCAATTTCCCCTGCATTGATTGTGGAATTGACAGCACCTTCCTTGCCTTGTTGTTGCCCTACTTCATCCAACCACATTGACTTAATACTAACAGCCGCAGACCACCGAATTAAAGGAGTCGAGCCCCCTCGTGCTTCCTGTTCTAACGCCGCCAGCAGATTTTTGCTAAAATTACTTGCTCTAGCCGTTCTCTCACTTGATATCAGCCCCTCTCGCACCTTCCCCAATGCTTGAATTGCCAAAGCGCGAAACAGCAAATTCGGATGCGGTTTTCTGACGGATTCCGGTATATTTTCTCTGAATATTCCGCTGTTGGGTACGCCCAAAACTTCAGCAAAAGGCTCGATGCCGCACTGTTGCAGGATTTTTTCAACTAGGTTTATTCTTTGCCAAGGTTGAGTATATTTAGTGAGAGTGAAGATTAGCGCTGTGCCACTGCACCCCATTGACTCAGGGATGTTAGTGCGATCGAGTTTCCACATATTGCTCGTCATAATTTGTCGCCATGACAATTGCTAGATATGGAGGCCGTTGTTGGATGCTGAATTCAGCATTACATTTACTGTGGCTTTTTGTCAATATTAGTCCTGGACGCATAGGGAGTTATAAACCCGGTTTCATGAGTAAATTTATTATAACTCAATCCTAGATTTTCCCTATAAACCTAGTTGATCGAGACCAATGTGCGTCCCAAACTAAATATATTATCTTGCATTAATCGGTGAAATGTCAAAAAATTTGGTTGAGTTGAGTCACAAAAACCAACCTACTCTCGTCATTTCTTGGTCGGAGCTTTTAAGATTTTGTCGCTCACCATTTTGTCAACGATTAAGTCGCTGATAATTTGAGCTCCGTGGGAGGTAAAGTGCAAGCCGTCATTATTTTTTACATAGCCTCGCTTACCCGATTTATTAGCAACTACTGGAACAAATTTTCCGCCTTGTCCAAATGTCTCCCAAGTAGAAATAAATTCGATTTTTGATGAAGATTTACTAGCAGTTTTATAAATATTGTTCATGATGGGAAAAGCTTTGAGATAGGAAGATTTGTTGGGCATCGATTGACCGACCCAATACACTTTTCTCACGGATGACGAATCCAGTAAATTGGCATATTTTTCAACTCTTTCTTGATAAGTTTTTTGCCATTCTTTGCTCATAACAGCCCGGGCTTTTCCTTGAGAATCTATAATATTTTGACGGTCATTGGCTCCAAACAAAACTATCACTACATCCGGCTGGTAATTATTAAGAATTTGTCTAGTTCTGGCATACCAGTCATAATAATCTATCCGATTTAATCCTGTCGAGACCTTGTAGTCAATTTTAGTATCGGCGATATTGTATTTTTTCTTAAGAGTGTACTGGAGTTTAATTCCTAAGTCGAACATCACGGAATCTCCAATAAATAAAAATCTGCGATATGGTCTGGTCAGTTTAGGTTTAGCTGGCGTTGGTTTTTTAGCTGGGGTTGGTTTTTTAGCAGTAGCAGGCTTTGGGGGTTCAACTGCCGCTTTTATTTCGGTTTTTGTTTCGGTTTGGACAGGAGGAATTTCTGGTTCTTCGGGGAGGCTATCGAAGTTAATATCTTTAATTTTGCTCCAAAAATCTTGTTCGGATTTTCGGAAACCGTCTATTTCGATCAGGCGCGCTGCTTGTTTGATTTCTGGACTGGCGAAAGGAGTTGAAGCAAAGCTTTTTAGAAATAATGATAAGTTTGAAAATATTAAAGTGAGAATTACAGAAGTAACAATCAGCAAAAATTCCCGGTCTTTCATATTTCTTAGAAATTAAAGTAAATAAAAGGCGCGACGGTACTTGGGCCCAACATCAAGATAGTATACACGAGCAGCGAAACTAAGACAACCCGAAAGAAAATGTTTTTTAATGACAATACTGTTTGCAAGAGTTGGGAGATGCGATCGCCCCACAAGTTGATCGCGCCAATGACTCCAATTACTAAATACAATTGCCAAAAGTTAAATTGAAAAGTTGTGACTGCAGGATGGACAATTCCTTCAAAAAAGCTCACCGCCGTTTCCCAGTTGGGAGTGCCGAAAAATACCCAGCTACAAGTAACAAAAGTAAATGTTAACAACCAACTGCAAAATTTAGCAACTCTGGGAAAGGCATAGTCTAATTTAAAGTGGATAGCTTGGGGGATATCTTTACATAAATGGTTGATAATTAATCCTAAACCGTGAATGGCTCCCCAGAAAACAAAGTTTAAACCTGCCCCGTGCCACAATCCACCGATCGCCATTGTCATCAGTAAATTTACGTACTTCCTCAACTTGCCGTATTTGTTGCCGCCAAAGGGAAAGTAAACGTAATCCCTCAGCCACTCGGAAAGACTGATGTGCCACCTTTTCCAAAATTCTTGCAGGCTGAGCGATCGGTATGGCATATTAAAGTTGGCAATGGGTTTAAAACCCAGCAAACAGGAGATGCCGTTAGCTAAATCCGAGTAGCCGCTGAAATCTACGTAAATTAGACAGGAATAGGAAATTGCCGCGAGGATTAAATCGATGCTGCTGTACTGCTGGGGGACTTTGAATGGCAAGTCAGTGAAGTTAAACAAAAAGCTCGATAAAGTATATTTTTTGAAGAGTCCCGACAAAATCAAAACTATAACTTCTTCAATTTTATAGTCGTATTTTTCCGGTGAATTTAGCTGCCAGTAAAATTCGCGAGCTCGCGAGATTGGCCCGGAGGCAATTTGGGGAAAGTAGGTAATGTAGGTGGCGTAATCTACAAATTTCGGACAGGGGATTTTTTGCTGGTAGCAGTCGATTAAATGGGAAATCATTCTAAAAGTGTAGAACGACACACCGACGGGGGCGATTATTTGCAAAACTTGAAAGTTGGCTGGAATTTGTAGCTGGTTCAGTACCTCAAATAAAGAAGTTACAAAGAAGTTGGAATATTTAAAGATGCCGAGATTGCCAATGTTGAAAATTAGACCGGAGATTAAAGCAAGTTTTTTATATTTACCGTTGCAGATAACCCGGATAATGATATAATTGTAGGCTGTACATAAAACGAGGATTAAGAGAAAGTCGAAACTCCAAAAGGAATAAAATAATAAACTCGAAACTAACAAGACAATTTTATACAAATCGACTTGGGGTTTCACAGAGACGATCGCGCTAAAAATAATTAGGAAAAATACTAAAAATTGGTAAGTGGGAAATAGCATAAATCTCAGCCGATAAAAAATCTTGTTTGTGGCAATATTTTTATAAGTACGGTCAGCGAACCTATCCCGAAGGGAATCGCCAGAGTCGGTCTGAACGCACCAAATTTCGGGGTGGATTGCGGACTGTAAGCTTTTGCAACACGTCAATTAGGTCATAACTTGCGCCGTAGTTAACCGCACTCATAAATTCATAATCCTGTTTAAAGATTATGATGGTTGTGAGACGATGTATTAACGAATAACAACAGGAATCCCCTTGATTGCGAGGAACCAACGTGCAGCCAACAGACCCTAGCAAATTTACAGATCAAGCCTGGGAAGCCATTGTCAAATCCCAGGATGTAGCCCGCCGCTTTGCCAATCAGCAGCTAGAGGTTGAACATTTAGCCATCGCCCTTCTCGAACAGCAAGGTCAGGCCAACAGCATTCTCAGCAAAGCTGGAGTCGATGCCCCTCGCTTGGCCCAGCAGTTAGATGCTTTTGCCAAACGACAGCCCAGAGTTGCCAACGCTGACCAACTATACCTCGGTCGCGGCTTAGAAGTGATGTTAGATGTTGCCGAGGCCACCAGGGCGACTTGGCAAGATAATTTTATCGCCGTTGAACATTTATTAATTGGTTTAGTAGAAGACGAACGAGTCGGTCGCAGGTTGCTGACAAAAGGCGACGGCCCGCCTGGTCGCCCCGGTTACGATCGCAAACCCCCAGCCGGTACACTCGATCGACCAAAACTCGAAGAAGCCATCAAATCTTTCCGCGCCACTGCTAAAACCCAAGAAAAAAATTCCGAAACGGGGAAAGGCAGCCGCAGCAACGCTAAAGCCCAAGATCAAGATGGCGAAGCTAACTCCGACGCCCTCAGCAAGTACGGCCGCGATTTGACAGAAGCCGCCAAAGCCGGCAAACTCGACCCAGTAATCGGCCGCGACGAGGAAATCCGCCGCGTGGTACAAGTTCTTTCCCGTCGCCAAAAAAACAATCCGGTGTTAATTGGCGATCCCGGAGTCGGAAAAACTGCGATCGCCGAAGGTTTAGCCCAGCGAATTGTCAACGGTGACGTACCGGAATCTTTGAAAAATCGCCAGCTATTTAGCCTCGACATGGGCAGTTTAATTGCTGGGGCAAAATTCCGGGGCGAATTTGAAGAACGATTGCGGTCTGTCCTGCGGGAAGTCATCGATTCCGACGGGCAAATTGTCCTATTTATTGACGAATTGCACACGGTTGTCGGGACTGGTGGCGGCGGCAGTTCCGGTTCGGGAATGGATGCGGGAAATTTGTTAAAACCAATGTTGGCGAGAGGCGAATTGCGCTGCATCGGCGCCACAACTCTTGACGAATTCCGCAAGAATATTGAAAAAGATCCAGCCCTAGAACGCCGCTTTCAACAAGTATTTGTCGGCGAACCCAGCGTAGAAGATACTGTTTCGATTTTGCGCGGATTGAAAGACCGTTACGAACGCCACCACGGGGTAAAAATTACTGATTCGGCCCTGGTAGCTGCTGCAACTCTGTCTTTTCGCTATATTTCCGATCGCTTTTTGCCGGACAAGGCGATCGACCTGGTAGATGAAGCAGCCGCCCACTTGAAAATGGAGATTACTTCTAAACCTGTGGAATTGGAAGGCATTGACCGCCGGGTGATGCAGTTGGAAATGGAAAAATTGTCGATCGAAGGGGAAGGAAAAGGTACTCTAGCCCCTGGGCTCGGCTTCCGCGTCGAACGCATCACATCTGAGATTGACATCTTAAAAGTTAAGCAGGAAAAATTGTCCTCTCAGTGGTTGGGCGAAAAGCAGTTGTTGGATGCAATCAATAAATTGAAAGCAGAAGAAGACCAACTGCGAGTCCAAATCGAACAAGCAGAAAGGGCTTACGATTTGAATAAGGCCGCACAGTTAAAGTATGGCAAGTTGGAAACTGCGGTGCGCGATCGCGAAGCGAAAGAAGCGGAACTTTTGAAACAGCAAGCTCAAGGTTCTTCCCTGCTGCGGGAAAAAGTTACTGAGGGCGATATTGCGGAAATTGTCGCTAAATGGACGGGCATTCCGGTTAACCGGTTGTTAGAATCCGAACGCCAAAAATTGCTGCAATTGGAAAAACACTTGCACCAAAAAGTCATCGGTCAAGAGGAAGCTGTAACAGCCGTGGCGGCGGCAATTCGGCGCGCTAGGGCGGGGATGAAAGATCCGGGGAGGCCGATCGGCTCTTTCTTGTTTATGGGGCCTACAGGCGTCGGAAAAACTGAGTTAGCGCGGGCGTTGGCGGAGTTTTTGTTTGACAGCGATGATGCGATCGTCCGCATCGATATGTCGGAATACATGGAGAAGCACAGCGTTTCTCGGTTGGTAGGAGCTCCTCCCGGATATGTCGGTTACGATGAAGGGGGACAACTTTCCGAAGCAGTGCGGAGACATCCTTATTCGGTGGTGCTGTTTGACGAAGTGGAAAAAGCACACCCCGACGTATTTAACATTTTGCTGCAAGTGTTGGATGACGGCAGAATTACCGATTCTCAAGGTCGAGTGGTTGACTTTAGAAATACCGTAATTGTGATGACTAGCAATATCGGCAGCGACCACATTTTAGACGTGTTTACTAAGAAGGAAAAAACCGTCAAAAAACCTGCTAATCGGAAGCAGGAAACGAAAGATTTGTCAAGTCAAAAGACAGATTATAAAGTGGCGGCCGATGGTACTGTTGAGGTGTCGGCAGAGCGAGTCGATACTGCAGAGAAGAGTGAAAATGAAAATTTATTGACTCAAGAACGGGAGACAGACCAAGAGTACGAACAGATGTTAAAACGGGTGATGGCAGCGCTGCGATCGCACTTCCGGCCCGAATTTCTCAATCGGGTGGACGAGATAATTTTGTTCCACACTTTGAGCAAGGTCGAACTGCGGCAAATTGTCAGTATCCAAGTGAAGCGGATCGAGCGTTTGTTGGCCGAGCAAAAAATCACTTTGGAACTGTCGGATGCGGCGAAAAACCATATCACAGATGTCGGTTACGACCCGGTTTACGGCGCTCGTCCCTTGAAACGCGCTATCCAGCGGGAGTTGGAAAACCCGCTGGCTAACAAGATTCTGGAAAATGCGTTTGTGGAGGGTGATACAATTGCGATCGACTGTGAAAATAACTCTTTGCAATTTCGCAAAAAAGAGTCTCGTCCGGCGCTAGCAGGTAACAGTTTGTAGTTGCCGAATAGTTAGGAACAGGCAAGATGCCTGTTCCACAAATAATCCATTTTCTTGTGGAACAGGCATCCTGCCTGTTATTGAAAATTAGGAACAGGCAAGATGCCTGTTCCACAAATAATAAGTCTTCTTGTGGAACAGGCATCCTGCCTGTTATTGAAAATTAGCAACAGGCAAGATGCCTGTTCCACAAATAATAAGTCTTCTTGTGGAACAGGCATCCTGCCTGTTATTGAAAATTAGGAACAGGCAAGATGCCTGTTCCACAAATAATAAGTCT
>NZ_JAUBUB010000014.1:0-78683 GCF_036705265.1 Microcoleus sp. B4-C2 | reverse complement strand
TTCAGATAGCACTCAGTTTTTTCGCTTCTGTGCTTTATTGCGTAAGCATCCCTATTTAAAAACTGTCCGGAGTATTGATAAACATGAATCAAACTAAATATGAAGAAGAGTTTTTTATAGAATATGCAAAGAGATTTGATATGGCAAATAAGAATGTACCTGTATTAATTCCTCAAGCGTGGATTCAATGGCACTCTCAGCCTAAAAGAAATCTTCGTTCTGTCGGAACATATGCAGATGACATATATAGAGTTGATTTTGTAGCATTTTGGAATAGTAAAAGATACGTAATTCTAGTAGATGATATCAGCCACTATGGAGTACAGGATGAATCAATATGGCGCGCAGACGAAGAATCCTATTCAAAGCGATTAAAGGAGGATAGAAAGCTAAGCACAGAAAATTGGCAAGTGTTTCGAGTCAGCAATTGGGAACTGCGAGATAAGGAAAAAATTCCAGGCATTCTGGAGGATTTGCGGAAATTTATTGGTTTCCAAGAAGCATAAAATGCTGGCGTAAGTCTGCGGAATAGCTCAATACCTGCACGCGCTCCAAAAACCCGGTTTCTGCGTGAATATCTCAAGGGATAATCCACGATTTTTCCTAGAAACCGGGTTTTTTAGGTTGATAGTGCGTAAGTCTTGTTAAGCAAACTTAATCTTCAAATAATCCTCCTCCATCTTCGCCCCCGAAGGTTGCAGCGCCGCTAAAGCTTGCGGCAACACCAAATTACGGCGGTGATTCCCAATCCGAACATTCAACTCATCTCCCGTTTTGGTCAACTGGATCTGATCCTTAGCAATTCCGGGCAAATACAGTTCAAGACTATATTGATTGTTTTCCTGAACAATCCTAATCGTATTTTCTTTGTAATAAACTTGACTTGGGTCTTCGTCTTTGTAAAGCGTTTCTTTCAACCGTTCCAAAGCTGCCAAACCGCACATTTCTTCAGAATAAAGTGGCACTTCCTTAACGGGCAGCGGCATGAAATCTGAGTGAATTTCCTGACGGTACTGCTCCTGGCTTTCTTTCCACCGTTTAAAAAATGGGTCAGTTACTTCTGCGGGAATAATCCGGTTTGCTACTACTAAATCTGTGGCTACATTGTACAAACTCAAATAGGCATGAGCGCGCAGAGACTCTTTAATTACCATTTTTTCGGGATTGGTAACTAACCTTACCGAAGTCACAGTATTGTCAGTTAAAACCTTTTCCAAAGCTTCGATTTGTTCGTAAAATTCGTAAGGTGCATCCATCACCTCTTTGTCTGGTAAAGAAAAACCCGCAATTGGTCTAAAAATTGGTTCAACTAAAGGTCTAAGGGCGGCGGATATGCCTTGCAGCGGCTTGTAAAATTTTCTCATGTACCAACCGCCAACTTCCGGCAAACTTAGCAGTCTCAATGCTGTGCCCGTCGGAGCCGAATCGATAATTAAAACATCAAATTCGCCTTCGTCGTAATGGCGCTTCATTCGCACCAAACCGAAGATTTCATCCATTCCTGGCAAAATTGCTAATTCTTCAGCTTGCACCCCTTCGAGTCCCTGGGCACGCAAGACTTGAGTAATGTAGCGCTTAACTGCTCCCCAATTGCCTTCTAATTCCCTGAGAGCGTCTAATTCTGCTCCCCACAAATTCGGTTTCACCAGCCGCGAATCGTGTCCGAGTTCCATGTCGAAGCTGTCGGCTAAGGAGTGAGCGGGATCTGTGCTCAGCACTAGGGTTTTGTATCCCAATTCGGCACAGCGCAGCCCTGTCGCAGCGGCTACGGAGGTTTTGCCGACGCCGCCTTTTCCAGTCATTAATATTAAGCGCATTGATTGTTTAGCTCGCCTGAAAGTAGTTTACTCCTATATTGTAACGTTATGTAAAGAAAATTAATTTTGTGGGGAAATTAATTTGGGCGACAAGCAGCCGCCGGACACAGCACATTTTCGCTAACTCACGAAATTGCTGCCATGTCAAGATAAGTTAAAATTATTTATCTCAGCTATCAATTGCAACAAATAAAAATCCATCAGCGTTCATCTGCGTTTATCTGCTAACATCTGCAGTTAAAAAGGGCATCTCGCTCTGGAAACACTATTTTTTATTGCTAAAAAACCTAATAAAAATTCTCAAACATTAGTTTTCACAGGAAATACAAGCTGTTTGAGTACATCCAACCGCGAACAGTCCCAGTAATCGATGTGAGAAACAATTAAACAGTCGCTGTTGACTTTCAGTTCGCTCCTACCGGCGATCGCCATTTTCGGTTTCCAAGGTAGCGGTGCGATCCAGCTCAGAGTCCAGCGAGTGTCTATAGTATCTCCCGATCGCGAAATCCCGTGCAAATCGAGATTTATATCCTGAAAAAAAGTCCCCATAAACCCGATCATTTTGCGGTAGCGATCGACTCCTGTAAATCGATTCACTGGGTCTTCAAAATAAACATCTTTTGCATAGATGCTGTAAGTCTGATTATCGGGAAATCTTTGATAATCGTCTTTGAGAATTTCAATAAGATCCATTATGATTAGCTATTTGCCTGAAATTATTATAATATAGTTTATACCTGCTTGAGAAAAGGCGGACAACTTATGATCGACCTATACACTTTTACCACACCGAACGGTCGCAAAGTCTCGATCATGCTCGAAGAAATAGGTTTACCCTACAACGTGCACGTCATCGACATCACAAAAAACGACCAATTTAGCCCAGAGTTCATCGCCATTAACCCCAACAGCAAAATTCCGGCGATAGTCGATCGAGATAACGGCATCACCGTCTTCGAGTCCGGCGCTATTCTGATCTATCTTGCCGAAAAAAGCGGCAGATTTCTGCCCACAGACAAACAAAAATACTTTCAAGTTATGGAATGGCTGATGTTTCAAATGGCCAGCGTCGGCCCGATGTTTGGTCAGCTAAACCACTTCAAACGCTTTGCACCCGAACAAATTCCCTATGCGATTGGGCGCTACGAAAAAGAAACCTTGCGCCTCTACGGAGTATTAGACACTCAACTAGCAAAATACGAATACATCTGCGGCGACTATTCTATTGCCGACATTGCTACCTATCCCTGGGTTGCTATTTACGAATTTCAAGGATTAACCCTCGACAACCACCCCCACCTCAAACGTTGGGTAGAAACCTTGCAGAAGCGTCCCGCCGTTGAGCGCGGAATGGCTGTCCCATCATTATAAACCCCGCCTCTAAATTGTATTTTCAGGAGGGCAGGACACCCCACAAACAAGTTGACTTTTGTGGAACTCAGAGGTTGCACCATTCTCAATAAGCTTTTTAGGAACAGGCAAGATGCCTGTTCCACAAGAAAATTCCCTCTTTGTGGAACAGGCATCTTGCCTGTTCTTGACAATGGTGCAAGATGTGAGGTGGAACGGGCTTCTAGCCCGTTCTTAATCAACAGCGGGCGGGCTCGCGTGCCCAACCCCTACTCCCCACAAAGCAAATTGACTGGTTGTGGAACGGGCTTCTAGCCCGTTCAAAAAAAGCCCTCAAACTCAATCCACGAAATGCTTAATAATCGCCTCAGCAAACTCTGAACACTTCAACTCAGGCACCGGCGGCTCCATCAACCTCGCCAAATCATAAGTAACTTCACCGTTAGAAATTGCCGCTCCCAAACCCTTCTTAATCAAGTCTGCCGCTTCCTGCCATCCCATGTATTCTAACATCATCACCCCGGACAAAATCAGGGAACCGGGATTGACTTTATCCAAACCAGCGTGTTTCGGTGCAGTGCCGTGAGTCGCCTCAAAAACTGCACATTCATCACCAATATTCGCACCGGGGCCCATGCCCAAGCCGCCGACAATGGCCGCAGCCGCATCGGACAAATAATCCCCGTTCAGATTCATTGTCGCCAAAATCGAATACTCGGCCGGTCGGGTTTGAATTTGTTGGAAAATACTGTCAGCAATTCGGTCGTTGACCATGATTTTTTCTTTCCACTGGCCGCTGCCGTGACTGTCCCAAATTGCAAACAGAACGTCGGCTACTTCTTGACGAATTTTGGCTTGTTTTTCTGGGGTCAAAGCATCGTATCCGGGGTCTATTTGGCGAGCATTATCTTCTAAGCTAATGTCGGGATTTTTTTCTTTGTTGCCCAGAATCCAAGACTCTCTTTCAGTTACGCACTGTTGGCGAAACTCGGTGGTGGCTAATTCATAACCCCAATCTCGGAAAGCTCCTTCAGTATATTTCATGATGTTGCCTTTGTGCACCAAGGTCACTTGCTGCTTATCTTTCGGCAACCGTAAAGCGTGGGTAATGGCGCGCCGTACTAAACGCTGAGAACCTGTTTTGCTAATGGGTTTAATTCCGATTCCCGAATCGAGGCGAATTTGTTTTTTGCCATGTTCTGGTGTTGCGGGAATTAACTCATTATTGAGGAATTCAATCAATTTTTTGCCGATTTCGCTGCCTTTGGCCCATTCAATTCCGAGGTAAATATCTTCTGTATTTTCCCGGTAAATAATTACGTCTAGGAGTTCAGGAGTTTTGTGTAGCGATGGTGTTCCAGCATAATATTTGCAGGGCCGCACGCAGGCGTAAAGGTCAAAGATTTGCCGCAAAGCTACGTTTAGCGATCGAATTCCGCCACCTACGGGCGTTGTCAGTGGCCCTTTGATGGCGACTCCGTATTCTTTGATGGCGTCTAAGGAATCTTGGGGCAGATATTGGTAAGTACCGTAGACATCGCAAGCTTCGTCGCCTACATAGATTTTAAACCAGTTGATTTTTCGATCGCCACCGTAAGCCTTTTCTACCGCAGCATCCATGACTTTCTGGGATGCAGGCCACAAGTCAACGCCCGTACCGTCGCCGCGAATGAAGGGAATAATTGGGTCATTGGGGACGATCGGCAAACCGTCTTTGAAAGTAATTTTAGAACCTGTTGTCGGGGCTACAATCTTTTCGTACATATCTTAACAGCGCGGATAGGAATGTTCACTATTTTGCCACGATTATCTGCCTAAACCTCCACCAATCCTAAATATTTGTATAAATTTAAGTTGGATTTTTGGGCGATCGGCTGCCCGTCACTGTGACTTTTGGGCGATCGCCCATTTAAAAGTTAATTTAAAAAAGTAGCCAAGATAGCAGAATTTTCTATCAAATTTCCCTCTCTATCTTTCAGCGCTACGGTTGAGAGGATGCTGGAAACAAGTCAGTGGATTTTAGATTTTACATTTTAGATTTTTAGATTTACTCCCCAGATTAATCGGGGAGGTTGAACCTTAGTCTAAAATTTTGGGTTGATAACGCACGACTCCTGTCGGAAAGTTGTATGCGTTTTGGGGTGGGGTCAAAATGGTGATTGTAGCCGCCGATGAACGCAAATAAAGGCAGATTATTTTCACAAATTTTGCATTTATTTGCGATATTTTTCCTTCTGCATATTCTTCTTCACAACCCACAAAATACACCAAATGACAATAATCACCACAACTATTTTGGAAACCGGGGCCAGATATTCCTCTACAAGTGTATAATTTTGCCCTAATTTATATCCGGTAAAAGTCAGGAAACTTACCCATAAAAGAGTACCTCCTGTTGAGTAGATTAAAAAAGGAATTAAAGGCATATTATTGATGCCAGCGGGCAGGGAAATTAGGGTGCGAACTCCGGGTACTAGGCGACACAAAAACACAGCTTTGTTGCCGTGTCTGTTAAACCATCTATTTGCTTTGTCAATATCGGCGCCCGATACAGCGATCCACTTGCCGTATTTGTCGGCTAAATCGCTCAAGCGTTCTTCGCTCAATAATTTACCAGCATAGTACCAGGGAAGCGCCCCCAAAACTGTACCGATTACTCCTGCGGCGATCGCCGGTGAAAACTCCATTCGGTTCTGGAATACCGTGAACCCTGCCAGCGGCATAATCAATTCTGAGGGTATGGGGGGGAAAAGATTTTCTAAAAACATCAACAGTCCTATTCCGAAATAGCCCATAGACTGCATTGTGTTAGTTATCCATTCAACCATTTTGATTCCCTAATTTGGTAAGAAGAAGTCATTAGTCATTGCTCGTTCCTAGGCTCTGCCTGGGAACATATATCGAGAGGCTCTGCCTCGACTCCCCATGAGGGAGGCAGAGCCTTGCTGCATTCATTCCCAGGCTGATCCTGGGAACGAGAATACTATGATTAAGTACCCGAAGTCCAAGAGTTTGTGTACTCAATTTGTTCGGCAGTCAAGGTATCAATGTGAATACCCATTGCTTCCAATTTGAGACGGGCAATTTCTTTGTCAACTTCCACGGGAATTGAGTGAATACCAGGCTCTAGTTTGCCTTTGTTCGTAACTAGATATTCGCAGGCTAAAGCTTGGTTAGCAAAGCTCATATCCATCACGGCGCTGGGGTGTCCTTCGGCTGCTGCCAAGTTGATCAAACGACCTTCGCCCAACACAATAATCGACTTGCCATTATTGAGGTGATATTCTTGAGTGAAAGACCGGACTGTTTTCACGTCGGTGCTTTTTGCGCCGAGGGATTTGAGGTCAATTTCAATGTCGAAGTGACCGGAATTGCAAACAATTGCGCCGTCTTTCATTGTCTCGAAATGTTCGGCACGAATGACGTGTTTGTTGCCGGTAACGGTAATGAATATATCTCCGACTGTTGCTGCTTCGTCCATCGGCATGACGCGGAAACCGTCCATCACTGCTTCGATCGCCCGAATCGGATCGATTTCGGTGACAATTACGTTAGCACCCATGCCGCGGGCGCGCAGTGCCGTGCCTTTGCCGCACCAACCGTAACCTGCAACCACAATATTTTTACCGGCTAACAAAATATTGGTAGCGCGGATAATGCCGTCTAGGGTAGATTGACCGGTACCGTAGCGGTTGTCGAAGAAGTGCTTGGTGTCGGCGTCGTTGACGTTCATTGCGGGGAAAGTCAGCACGCCGTCTTTCAACATGGCCCGCAGGCGCACGATGCCTGTGGTAGTTTCTTCGGTAGTTCCGATTAAGTCGGAAATTTGGTTCGGGCGGTGCTGGATCAGGGCCGCTACCACGTCGCTGCCGTCGTCGATGATAATATTGGGGCGGTGGTCTAGGGCTGTGTAGACGTGACGTTCGTAGGTAGCCGCGTCTTCTCCTTTGAGGGCGAAGACGGAAATGCCGTAGTCTTCAACTAAGCAAGCTGCTACGTCATCTTGAGTGCTCAAGGGGTTGCTGGCGATCAGTACGGCGTCGCCACCGCCGAGTTTGATGGCGATTGCCAAATGAGCGGTTTCTGTGGTTACGTGGCAGCAAGCAGCCAAGCGAATGCCAGCGAAAGGCTTTTCTTTAGCGAAGCGTTCTTGAATTTGCCGCAAAACGGGCATTTCCCGGCCGGCCCACTCGATACGTTGCTTTCCCAAGGGGGCGAGGGACAAGTCTTTGACTTCGTGTTTAATCTTGACGGATGTAGCAACCATGTATGTTATTTCTCAGAAATCATCAAACTTTGTTAGTTTTAACAGATTAACCCATCGGCGGGCAAGTGCTGTGATTTTACTCGATCGGGGTCGGCGCTGCTAATCTTAAATTTTGATTAGGTTTTAATGATTAGCGAACGAGTAGATGGAGTCACCCGCACCGTGAGAGTCAAACATTCTTGTCGGGCGATCGAGCTCAATCTTTTGTGTTAGCGTGGCATTCTTGAATTATTTGACAATCAAGCATCCACGATACAAGCCCCCGAATTTATCCTTGGGGTCAAGGCTTCAATCGAAAATCGAAAATCGAAAATCGAAAATCGATTGACACTCTCACTTGGGCGGCTGGCAGTTTGAGCGCCTGCGTGGCGTTCCCAGCTTGGCACCCTGCAGATATCATCAGTTGGTTAGGACTTGGTTCCGTAGGGATTAGTTTCCCGTTCCCAGACATCTTCAAATACTTTTTATCGGAAATATTGTTGCTGTGGCACGAACCGTTTCAATTGGGCGATCGGATAATTGTAGAAGGCCTTGAAGGTACTGTTGAAAAGATTTTACTGCGTTCAACTCAAATTATTAGCGATCGGGGAGAGGGAGTTATCGTGCCGAAGGCGATCGTATTTGCCAATTCAGTGCGGGTAAGCTAATCCGCATTTAAATTGCATAGTCAAATAAATCTTTACTGGTGTGGGGAGTAGGGGTTGGGCAGGAGATCGCGCCCTCAATATACAATTTAAATGCACAACAGCTTACTAATAGGCCTGCCCCGCAGGCGAACTAACTTGCCTTTAAATGTAGCCTATGATGTTGATACTTCAGGCTTTAGCGATGGTTCTTTGGATCTTATTGTCCGCTATTGGACGCTGCGCGAACCAGCATAGGTGCGACGGACAAACACCAGGGCTGTAGTGGCGATTAAAGTAGCGTGCATCCGGGCGGACATTAACATTCCTCAATCGGTACTGGTGACTTTGTACGATCGAACAGTTTACCGTGAGTGAGTTTTGAATTTTGATTGGGGAGAGGGAGATAGCGGGAGAGTGGGAGAGTGGGAGAGTTGGAAAAATCCTCTGGCTTCACGCTTGACTTCTTCCCTCAACACCCCTCCGTTAACTCCGTTAAATCCCTTATTCTGGGCGTTTCCGAACTTCCCTCCGATCTCAAATCCGCCCTTGGAAAGTCGGGCGTAAAATCGAGCCAACATCCCACACTCAACCATCATTCAGTTTGGCGACCCCTCCTTCTACAGTCAACAGTCAACAGTCAACACTCAACAATTCCGGAGGAGTGCAACCAGAATTGATATGACTTCTCCCTTCTGACATTTCAAATCAAGCAAAAGGCGAGCCGATTTCTCATTAGCGCGCCTCCTAATTGAATTTTATTTTGTAACACGTAAAAGAGGAGATTGTTCCGGTTGACAAAATCATGAAGTCGTCTTGCTAGCGCGACGGCGGCGGGCTGCAACCAAACCACCCAAACCGAGAGCCAAACCAGTCATTGTCATGGGTTCGGGAACTGCTTCTGCGCTCACTGTGAAGTCTTGGAAGTCTGCGTCGTTTCCGCCACCGCGATCGTCGAAGCCAATTAGCGTGCCTCCGTTAAACAGAGAAGCGTATCCGTTTGTGAATTGTCCGGCAGCTTGGAAGACGTTCGTGGTTTCTTTGTCGAGTGCGTCCCACAGTTGCGATTGCGCGCCAAACACTGCTTGCTGGTTGCCCGTATTCAAGGCTGAGGTCGAGTAGACAGTGCCACCCCAGCCGCTGTTGAGTCCCAAAGTATAAATTTGATTGGCCAGGAATGTGAATACTGTCGAGCCAGAACCCAAGACTGTATTGCCCAGAGTTCCTTTCCATTCGTTACTCGAGCCGTTGTCTGAGGATTTAGTTTCCGAAAACAGGGTGCTAACTAGAGTGCCCGCCGAGTTGTTCACACTGTAGATGCCCAAAGAGGAAGTATATCCACCGTGAGATTCTTTGAAGTTAAACTTGACGCTGGTATCTTGGCTGAATGTGATGCCGTTGGTGCCAAAGGAGAAGGCTTGAGCTGGAGATCCGGCGCCAAACAGAGCTGTGGCGGCGGCGGTAGCTGTTAGGGCGGATAAGAGTTTGGTATTCATAAACCTGTTCCTTTTGTGCGATCGTCTTAATAATTTCATTATGCGATACTTTGTTTGTATTTGGCGCACTTTAGGTAAAGTTTGACATATTCTTTATCAAGCCTTTACATATCCTTCATAAATTCTCTCTATCACATCTGCGGGCGGGGGATCGATCCCTAATAATACCCACTAAATAATTATAAATATTGTGGTCTGAAACCTTGCAGTCGCGGGCAGGGGAGCGCGGATGAACTTAAGTGATTTGGATCGGGCTTATGGCTACTTTTTTTTATAGTCTCAAGTCTAAATCCTCAATAGCAAACACTTAAGTATAAATACGGTAATATTCGTGGGTACTGACAGTTCCAGAAGTTTTCTATTAACCCTAAACTGGGAATATTTGTTTTTTGGGGCTTATGTATGGGAGTTAAAGTAGTTTATCTATCAGGTAAATTACGTACAAAATGCGATCGTGTGGTCTACGTATTTTGGTTGAATTAAATAGAACCCCTGGTGTGAGATATCCCCAAGATGGGATCGAGAAGATGCAATTTCCGCAGATTGAAGCGGTAAAAGACCGGATTGCCCCTCAACAAAGATTGTATAGAGAAGCTGTGGCCCCGTCTTTGCTCCCGATCGCCCGCATCAAAACAGACCGCTGTAGCGTTCCTCTGCCCAAGGTTCGCCCCGCCGATGGTAGCCGTTGCGTTCCCAAAAACCGAGTTCTTCGGTTTCTGTAAACTCCAGGCCGTTAATCCATTTGGCGCTTTTCCAAGCGTACAGGTGGGGAACTACGAGCCGCATTGGGCCGCCGTGGTCTGCGGATAGAGGTTCGCCGAAGACGGTGTGGGCGAAAAAGTTTTCTTCTCTCAGGAAGTCGGCGATCGCAATGTTAGTCGTGTAGCCGCCGTAGCAGTGTTCCAGGACGTGCATAGCTTTCGGATCGACTTCTATGCAGTTCATAAAATCGGTGACTTTGACTCCCGTCCACTGCACGTCGAGTTTTGACCACCGGGTGACGCAGTGAAAATCCGCAGTAAAGTTACTTTGGGGCATGGCCTGGAAGTCCGACCAACTGAAGGTTTGTGGTTTTGCCAATCCCCAGACTTTAAATTCCCAACTCTCAATGCTGACGGAGGGTGTATCGCCGTAGGTCAGCACAGGAAAGCCGTTGGCGAGGTATTGACCCGGGGGGACGCGATCGATGTTTTCTGATTCTGGCTTGCGAAAAAATTTGCCCAGCATGGATTCACGCTCTACAGTAACTGACTGCAATCCTGAGTATAACTTGCATAGAGGGGCGCATCGCAATTCTTCTCAAGGTAGAAAGCTTTCTGGACTTCTATAGAAAGAAAAATCCCTAAATCCTGCCTGATGCCAACCTACTTCTGCCTTCTGAGAGAGACCAAGCTAAAAATTATAAAATTTATCACCCCAGCGGATGAATTTCCTAACCTTAAATTTTATCGTAATTAATGGCGCATTTCCGAATCTTTGATGTATTGTTACAATATGCTCAGATGCCATATGTAAAAAAAATTGATGGGGTAAAAATCATGATCGCAAGTTGCTTAATTCCGTTGACGATCTGCTTGATTGCTTGGTGGGTGACAGCCGGGACTGACAACAGAACGCTAGACGGAATTCCGGCTCCCATAGCTGCAATTATTGGAATTTGTTCGTTAATTTGGTTGGTGGCGGCGTGTCCTTGGCCTGTTGAACTTGCTCTAGTATTGGCGGTACTGGTTTTGGGCAAAGCTTATTTGCAAAAAATCTTGAAAGTCGGCTGAATTTTTAGGGCTAGCGCTCCTAGGGTTTGCGGGAGCGCGACGATCGAGTGCTGCTACCTTGTTAAAATTTTTTGCAATGTGTCTGGCTAAGTTCTCAAAGGGGGTCGCAAAGGCGGAAAAAACCCTAGAATTGGTGAAATTCAATTTACATATTTTAGTTAAAAATTAGAACATAAAGATGGACAGGAAAACCCGGTTTATCTAAAATAAACCGGGTTTGTGAGGGTCTGAAATTGTCACACATCCAGCAATAATTGCTTAGGAGTGAGACACTCGGAACACAAGACACTGGGTTTCTGAGTCGAGGACTGTTGCTGTATGTGGGTAAAATGTCGAGCTGTTAAATTGGCAAGCGATTAATATCTTTGTTAGAACCAATTACTACCATCACCTCGCCTTTTCTCAAGCGTTCGCTTGGCTGCGGATTGATCTCGAACTTGTCGCCACGACCGACTGCTAGCAAATTCAAACCATACCTGCGCCGGAGTTCCAATTCGGAGATGGTTTTGCCATCAAACTTTTCAGGAACTAGCAACTCAACGATGCTGTGAGCTGGGTCGAGGTCAAAGCGTTCTAAAATGCTGGGTTTTGTAAGGAGGCGGGCCAAAGAGCAGCCCATTTCTCGTTCGGGAAAAACTACATGATCTGCGCCGACTTTTTTCAACAGTTTTAAGTGAGTTTCCGAAGAAGCTTTGGCTATTACGTGAGCTACCCCGCCTTCCTTAAGATTTAAGGTTGTGGTAATGCTTTCTCCTAGATAATTGCCGATCGCAACAATTACTGTTTCAAATTCAAATATACCGGCTTCCGCAAGAGCGCTAGGCTCAGTAGAATCTAACTGCAAAACGTGAGCAGCAATGCGATCGTTCAAAGCTTGAGTTACTTTTTTTTCATCGGTGTCAATTCCCAGGACTTCGTAACCCAAACCGTGCAGAGTAGAACACACAGCTTTGCCGAAGCGTCCCAAACCAATAACTGCAAACTGCTTGTTGTCGGCGCGCAAAGTGCGAAAAAAATTTAAAGATGACAGGTTCACTGAATATCCAGCGCTGAGCGTCTTGCTGTTTAAATGTTAGCAGAGACAGCGCCGCCTCCTTTTGATTTTTGGGTAAGTAGTAAAAGTTGATTTGGGTTGTCACCCATTGTTTAGATTATCAGCAACGAGGCAGGATTTTTTATCCCACTAACAAACTTTCCTCAGCATACTTAAAAGGTCTGGGTTTGGGGTCGCCGAGTGCAGCACTCATCAGCATCAGCACGCCAACACGACCTATGTACATTGTAGCAATCAAAACCAGCTTACCGATCGCTGAAATCTTGGCTGTAATCCCTGTGGAAAGGCCGACCGTAGCAAAAGCTGAAACTGCTTCAAATAGCACTTCGATAAATTTTAGTTCGGGATTGGTCAACTCAATTAAGATTGCAGATGTGAACGCGACCAACATGGAACCGAAGACTACACTAATAGTTTTTAGAATCATTGCTGGCGGGATTTGACGCTGATAGCACTCCACATCTTCCTGACCTTCGAGAACTGCTGTGGTACAGCAAAACAATATTCTAAAAGTTGTGGTTTTGATTCCGCCGCCGGTGCTGCCAGGACTGGCGCCGATAAACATCAGCGCGACAGTCAGAAATAGCGATGCTTCGCTCATTTTGCCAATGTCAATTGTATTGAATCCCGCCGTGCGGGAAGTAACAGATTGAAACCAAGCTGCCATCACCTTTTGAGGAAAATTTAGAGAGCCGAAAGTTTCTGGGTTGTCGTATTCCAGCACAAAAAAGGCTAGCGTTCCTAAAATCAAAAGGACAGCAGTTGTAGTGGTAACGACTTTGAAATTTAGGGAATAAACTGTGCAGATAGGGCTTTTGTTGAAGCGATCGCGCAGCCACAGGTACAATTCCATAATGACTTGATAGCCGATTCCCCCAAATATGATTAAACTGCAGACTGTGAAGTTAACCATAGGCGAATTGATGTAGCCGATCAAATTATCTGAATAGATGCTAAAACCGGCGTTGTTAAAGGCATTAATGCTGTGAAATACCGCCAACCACAGACCGTCTTTAAATCCGTACTGGGGGACGAAAACCGTCATCAGCAAAAACACTCCCGTTAATTGAAACAAAACGGTTGTTGCTAGAATTGACTGCACGAGTTGCACTACGCCGGCTAGCCCGGATTTGTCGAGAGATTGTTGCAGGGCAATTTTTTCTTTCAAGCCAAAGCGACGGCCCAATAACAGCAGCAAGATAGTCGTGGCTGTCATGTAGCCCAAGGCTCCTATTTCCACCAGTAAAAGTAGGCACAGTTGCCCCCAAAAAGAGTAATATTTTCCGATATCCACCACCGACAAGCCCGTGACGCAGACAGCGGAAGTAGAGGTAAACAGTGCTGTTATTGGATCGCTCCAAGTTCCATCAATTGTGGAAAAGGGCATCATTAGTAATAGAGCACCTACGGTGATGACGGCGAGAAAGCCCAAGCAAATGGTTCGCGAGACAGTCATTCGATTTTAGATTTTAGATTTTAGATTTTAGATTTGAGAGGGAACCCACAAATCGATTTTAGATTTTAGATTTGAGAGGGAACCCACAAATCGATTTTAGATTTGAGGTTTTAGAGGGAACCCACAAATAGAGCGTCGGGCTTGAAATCAGGACATCTCTATCTGGCGAAGGCCGGAGACCGATCGAACTCAATCGCCAATTTCTATGACAACAGCGGGAAAATAACGGTAGAATTCCTTTAATAACTTGCGATCCGGCGATGACATCAACACTTTACCAGCAAATTCAGCAACTTTACGACGCTTCTAGCGGTTTGTGGGAGCAGGTGTGGGGCGAACATATGCACCACGGTTACTACGGCCCGGATGGCAATTTGAAAAAAGAGCGCCGACAGGCTCAGATAGATTTGATAGAAGAACTGCTGGCTTGGGCTGGAGTCCCGTCAGAGAAGGCACTGGGTGAATCTTACCGCATTCTCGATGTCGGTTGCGGGATCGGCGGCAGCACACTGTATTTGACGGAAAAGTTTAGTTCGATCGCTCAAAATAATTTAAAGTTGGATGGCGGGGTCGATCGAGATTTTAGCCGATCGCCCGAACCAAACAAAACGGGCGCTAGCGTTACAGCTACCGGGATTACTCTGAGTCCGGTACAGGCCAACAGAGCGACCGAACGCGCTAAAATTGCTGGGCTTGAAAGCAATGTGAATTTTTTGGTGGCCGATGCTTTGAATATGCCTTTTCCTGACGAGTCATTCGACTTGGTTTGGTCGCTCGAAAGTGGCGAACATATGCCCGACAAAATTAAGTTTTTGCAGGAATGCTGCCGCGTACTTAAGCCGGGAGGAACTTTGATCTTGGCAACTTGGTGTCACCGCCCGCTGGGAGAAACGGCGGGTGAATTAACTGATGAAGAGAGAAAGCAATTGGCAGAAATTTACCGGGTTTATGCTTTGCCTTATGTGATTTCTTTGCCGGAATATGAGGAAATTGTCCGCAGTTTGCCTTTGACAAGTATTCGCACCGCAGATTGGTCACAAGCTGTTGCTCCTTTTTGGGATGTGGTGATCGATTCTGCTTTGACTCCGAGCGCGATTTGGGGTTTGCTAACGAGCGGTTGGACGACTATTCAAGCAGCACTTGCTCTCGGATTGATGAGCCGTGGATATCAGAGCGGGTTGATTCGTTTTGGAATGATTTGTGCTGTAAAATAACAGGCACATATCAGAGAAATTTTGAGTCTTGAGTTGATGAGTAAGGTGCGTATTACGCACCCTACAGAATATTATTTGTTTGGCGTGGGTGTGAGATTTATGGGCAATGATTCGATTGGCAAGTCTTGGATTGATAAAAATGGCTCGGCTCCGCAAAGCTGGGTGAGGGCATTTTGGGAGTTTTCTCGGCCGCACACAATTGTGGGTACTAGCTTGAGTGTATTGGCTTTGTACGCGATCGCCCAAAGTTCGCGGCTATTTTTGAATCCTGTACTTTTGCCCCTAGCTTTTGCCTGGTTAGCTTGCATTTGCGGCAATATTTATATTGTGGGATTGAACCAGTTAGAAGATGTTGAAATTGATAAAATTAATAAGCCGTATTTGCCGATCGCGTCGGGAGCGTTTTCTAGGAAAACCGGGGAATTAATTGTAATTGCAACGGGAATTATAGCAATTTTGACTGCTGTTTTACAAGGCCCTTTTTTGCTGGCTACTGTTGGTGTTAGTTTGGCGATCGGGACTGCTTATTCTCTGCCCCCAATTCGGCTGAAACGGTTTCCTTTTTGGGCGGCGCTGTGCATTTTTACGGTGCGGGGCGCGATCGTAAATTTAGGGTTATTTTTGCACTTTAATTGGGTGTTGGGTTTGGGGATGGCGAAAAGCGCTTTTTCTGGCTGGAGTTTGGAGAGTTTGTCTTTTGAGATTCCTGCGGAAGTTTGGGTGCTGACGGTTTTTGTTGTGGTGTTTACATTTGCGATCGCCATTTTTAAAGATATCCCCGACATGGAAGGGGACAAGCAATATAATATTACTACGTTTACGATTGAGCTGGGCAAGCCGGCCGTCTTTAATTTATCTCGCTGGGTGTTGACGGTTTGTTATTTGGGCGCGACTTTGGCGGGAGCGATCGTATTGTCTAATGTTAATTTAGTGTTTCTGGCAGTTTCTCATTTGGCGGCTTTGGGTTTGATGTGGTTTTGGAGCGCGAAAGTTGATTTGGACGATAAAATAGAAATTGCGGCATTTTATCAGTTTATCTGGAAGTTGTTTTTCTTAGAATATCTGATTTTTCCCGCAGCTTGTTTGTTGGGGTAGAAGGGGAAGTTCGGCAACGGATTGTGTAACGGATGTAACGGATGTAACGGATGTAACGGGTGTCACTCCGATGGAAGGGGGAAGAAGCAAGAAGGAAGTCGGAAGTTCGGCAACGGATTATGTAACGGATGTAAAGGATAGAAGGAAGAAGGAAGAAGGAAGAAGGAAGAAGGAAGGAAGAGTTAACAAATTAGAACTATTTGGCAATTACCAGTTAGCGAACTCCCAAACAACAAAGACAACTATGGCTTCTCAAAAAAAATTGCGGAAATCTGCCTGTACACTGGGTGCCGAAGACTCTTTGAAATTAGCTTGGGAACATCACCAAGCGGGCCGTTTGTTAGAAGCTGAGAATTTGTATCGGCAAATAATAGAAGTGCAGCCGGAATCAGCAAACGTGCTGTGTTTGTTGGGAATAGCGGCGAGACAGCAGGGAAAAATTGCAGAGGCGATCGACTTTTACGAAAAGGCGATCGCCCAAAACCGCGATTTTGTAGAAGCACATTTAAATAAGGCTAATCTTTTGCTGGATGTAGGCGAGTATCAAAGGGCGATCACCAGTTACGAACAAGTCATCAAAATCCAGCCAAACTCCGCACTCGCCTACAATAATTTGGGCTGGTCAAAACAGCAATTAGGCGAAATAGATGCGGCTATTTTATATTACCAAACAGCGCTGCGAATTGACCCCAGTTTGCACGAAACAGCGCACAATTTAGGACATATATTTAAACAGAAGAATTACTTAAATGAGGCAATTGCCTGTTACCAGCACGCTTTAAAAATCAATCCAAATTTGACATATTCCCTGATGGGTTTGGGAACAGTTTGGCAGCAGCAAGGTAAATTAGCAGAAGCTTTCAACTGCTACCAGCAAGCGGTAAAACTAGACCCCAAAAATCCCGAAGCTCACAACAATGTAGGAGCATTTTTTCACGAACAAGGCAATGCAAAAGCAGCAATATCCCACTACCGACAAGCCCTAAATTTAAAGCCAGATTTCGTGGAGGCTATTAATAATCTCGGACACGCTTTGGTCGATTTAGGAGAATTTCAAGAAGCTTTTTCTTGTCACAGTCGAGCCTTGGAATTGCAGCCAGAAAACGCGATCGCCCACCTGGAATTCGCCTTAACTTTGCTATTGTTCGGAGATTTTCAGCGCGGTTTTGCTGAATATGAGTGGCGGTGGCGCACTCCGCAACTACAACCGAGGCAATTTAAACAGCCAGTTTGGGATGGTTCGGATTTGCAGGGAAAAACTATTTTACTCCACGTCGAGCAAGGCTTTGGCGATTCTATTCAGTTTATTCGTTACGCGCCGATTCTTCGCAGCCGAGGCGCTAAAGTTATGGTAGCTTGCTATCCAGAACTGATGCGGTTGTTTGCGACAGTTGCCGGCATTGAATATTTATCAGTTAGTTTGGAAGGTTTGCCAGAATTTGATGTTCACGCGCCGCTGATGAGTTTGCCGCGAATTGTCGGGACAACTCTGGAAACAATACCGGCAAATGTTCCTTATTTATATCCGCCTGCTGAGTGCAAATTTGCGCTTTCTTCTGATGCCAAATTGAAGGTAGGGATTGTTTGGGCGGGGAGTCCGAAGCGCCGGAAAGACAATCAGCGTTCTTGCAGCTTGAGCGATTTTATTCGATTTTTGGATGTTCCGGGAATTGCTTTTTATAGTTTACAAAAAAACTTGTCCGAGAGCGATCGCACTTTGTTGCATCAACACTTAGTGCCGGATTTAACTCCGCATTTGAACGACTTTGCTGATACCGCTTCGGCTATATCTCAACTGGATTTAGTCATTAGTGTCGATACGGCTGTGGCGCACTTAGCTGGTGCTTTAGGAAAACCGGTTTGGGTGCTGCTTTCTTTTGCTCCTGACTGGCGTTGGCTGCTGGATCGTGAAGACAATCCTTGGTATCCAACTGCGAGGCTTTTTCGCCAAAGTCAGCCGGAAAGTTGGCAAGAATTGTTTGAGGAAGTACAGGCGGCTTTGAGTTTATTTGCGATCGCCAATACTGCTAGTTATTCCGAGGATTCTGCCAAAGATTCGCTTGACTTCGTTTCACTCGCAATGACTGCTAATGATAAGCCTGACCTCGATTCGGTGGCTCTCAAAATGACAGATGCAAGCGTAGTTCAAGAGAGTCAACAAATATTTCTAATTGCGAGTGAAGGGTTAGCAGAAGCCTCCGCAGTTAAGCAATCGCAGGGAATTGAGACATCGGTTGCGATCGGAACGGGTGGCGATAACCCGGTTGTTTTAGAGGATTTATTGCGGCAAGCAGAACATTTAATGGAAACAGGCGATCGGGAAGAGGCGATCGCCCTTTACGAACAGATTATATCGCTTGCGCCAAATTGCGTTCAAGCGCGGATTAATTTTGGTTTTCTCAAGCAAGAAAAGGGCGAATTAGAAGCCGCTATCCCGCACTACCGAGAAGCTTTAGCCATCGCTCCAAATATTCCTCAAACAGCTTACAACTTGGCAAAGATTTTTGAGGAACAAGGTCAAGCGGAAGAGGCGATCGCACATTACGAGCAAGCTCTTGTAGCTCAACCGGATTTCGTACCTGCACTGATTAATTTAGCCGTGGCGCTGCAAGAAAAAGGCGAACTTTTCAGGGCGATCGAGCTGTACCGGCGAGCGCTGGAAATTAATCCGCATAGCTGGGAAGCTTACAACAATCTGGCAACTGTTTTGCAAGAACAGGGCAATTTAGAAGATGCGCTGGAGTATTATCACAAAGCTCTAGAATTGCTGCCGGATTTTGTGGAAGCTATCAACAATTTAGGCAGGACATTTCTGGAAAAAGGTGCGGTAGAAGATGCGATATCCTGCTACAGACGAGCGATTCATTTAAATCCAAATCACGCTAGCGCTCACCTGAATTTATCCTTGGCTTTGCTGTTGGTGGGAGATTTGGAAAATGGTCTGGCTGAATACGAGTGGCGCTGGCAAATTAAAGAATTTCACACTGGTCATTCCTGTTTTTTGACGGGGCCGGATAATAGTGTTTCGGCAAGAGAATACCGGCCTCTATGGGACGGTTCTGATTTGCTGGGAAAGACTATTTTGCTGCACGCCGAACAAGGTTTAGGTGATTCGCTTCAGTTTATTCGCTACGCTGCGATCGTCAAAAATAAAGGCGGTAGGGTTATTGTGGGCTGTTACCCGCAATTGCACCGTTTATTTGCAACGGTTGAGGGCATTGATTTGCTAATAGTTAAAGGGGAGCCACTGCCGGAATTTGACGTGCAAGCGCCGATGTTGAGTTTGCCCTATATTCTTGGTACAAATCTGGAAACAATCCCGGCAAATACTGCTTATTTATCTCCGCCAGCGGGTGCTGAATTTGGACTTTTGCCCGATCGCACTTTGAAAGTTGGGATTGTCTGGGCGGGAAATCCAAAACACCGCAAAAACAAGCAGCGTTCGTGCAGTTTGAGTCAGTTTCTGCCGCTTTTGGACGTTTCGGGGGTAAGTTTTTACAGCTTGCAGAAAGAGGTTTCTGAGGCCGATCGCGCGCTGTTGAATCAAAGGTCGATCGTAGATTTGAGCCCGCATTTTGGCGATTTGGCCGATACTGCTGCTGCGATCGCCAAACTGGATTTAGTCATTAGCGTCGATACCGCTGTCGCCCATTTGGCGGGGGCTTTGGGCAAACAGGTGTGGATTTTGCTGGCGTTTTCGCCGGATTGGCGGTGGCTGTTGGAGCGCGAAGACAGTCCTTGGTATCCGACGGCGCGGCTGTTTCGCCAGCATCAGCGGGGCGACTGGGAGGACGTTTTCGATCGGGTTGCGGAAGCTCTAGGCGCGGTTGCTGCTGCATTTGTGCCGTCGGATTCGGCGGATGCAGAGTTTCGGCGGGGCGTGGATTTGCAGCAGCAAGCGGATTTGGGCGGTGCGATCGCTTGTTACGAGCGGGCAATCGCGATCGATCCTAATTACGCAGCCGCGCACAGCAATTTAGGCGTTGTTAAACAGCATACCGGCCAGCTAACAGAGGCGATCGCGCACTACCGACAAGCCCTCTTCATCGACGGTAATTTGGCGGAAACTGCGAGCAATTTGGGCAGCGCGCTCGCGGAAGCAGGGGAGACTGAAGAGGCGATCGCAGAATACGAGCGGGCGCTTTCTTTGAACCCGAATTGCGCGGAAGCGCTGATTAATTTGGGCCTGTTGCGGGAAGAGCAAGGGGATGTGGCGGAGGCTATAAGCTGCTACGAGCAAGCGATTCAAGTCAATCCTAATTGCGCGGCGGCTTATTTGAATTTGGGAATTGCTTTGGAGGCACAAGGGGAGGATGCGATCGCGAATTACGAACGGGCGATCGCAAATTACGAACGGGCAATCGCGATCGCTCCCAATGATGTGGAGGCTTTGCAGCATTTAGCATACGCCTCGATCCGACAGGGCAAAATTTCAGATGCGATCGCATACTACGATCGAGCTCTGGCGCTGCAACCGGATTGGGCAGAAACTGATCTCGCTTATCTGAGTTCACTGTCTAGCCCAGATAAGTTGGATGAGGATTTAGCTGTTTGCCAGCAAGCGATTCAGGCATCGCCAGCCAGTGCACAGGCTCACGGCAATCTGGGAATTGTCCTGCACAAACAGGGCAAAATTGAAGATGCGATCGCCTGCTACCAGCAAGCTTTGAGGCTGAAACCCGACTTTCCACAAGCTTTGAACAATCTCGGCAAAGCTTTTGAGGAAGCGGGAAATATGGCAGAGGCGATCGATTGTTACCGTCGGGCGATCGTACTCAAACCCGGTTATATCAATCCCCTCACCAGTTTGGGAAGTGCTTTGCACGATCGCGGACAATTTGCGGATGCTCTCACCTACTACAGCCAAGCAGTTAAATTTAATGTCGCTAGCCCCGAATCTCACCTAAATTTAGGTTTAGCTTTGCTGCTGGCGGGAGATTTTCAGCGTGGTTTTTGCGAGTACGAATGGCGACTCCTAGTTAAAGAAAAACAGTTCCGGCGCCACAACTTTATTCAGCCGGTTTGGGATGGTAAAAATTTGGAGGGAAAAACTATTTTGCTTTGCCCGGAACAGGGTTTAGGCGATGCAATTCAGTTTATCCGCTATGCAGATTTAGTCAAACAAAAAGGCGGTAGGGTAATTGTTTGGTGTTTGCCGCACTTGCAGCGCTTGTTTGCAGAAGTTTCTGGAATCGATGCGTTAATAGTTAATCCAGAGGATGCGCCGGATTTTCAAGTGCGCGCGCAGCTCATGAGTTTGCCTCATCTTCTGGGAACAACTTTAGAAACTATACCCGCCAAAGTTCCTTATTTAGCTCCGCCGCCCGGTTGGGAATTTACTCTCAATCCAACTACTAATTTGAAAGTGGGAATTGTATGGTCAGGAAATCCTAAAAATTCCCAAAATAAGGTGCGATCGTTACCGCTAAATTTCTTGACCAAACTGTTAGATATTCCCGGAGGAGATTTTTACAGCTTGCAAAAGGAAATAACAGCAGACGATCGCGCTTTGTTAGAGCAAATAGCCGTAACAGATTTAAGCTCTTATTTGCACGACTTGGCGGATACTGCGGCGGCAATCTCGGCTCTGGATTTAGTGATTTCTGTAGATACTTGTGTGGCGCACTTGGCTGGTGCTTTGGGCAAACCCGTGTGGATTTTGCTGTGTTTTGTGCCGGATTGGCGGTGGATGTTGCAACGCGAAGATAGTCCTTGGTATCCCACGGCGCGGCTGTTTCGCCAGTCTACAGCGGGAGATTGGGAAGGAGTTTTAGAACAAGCTGCTTTGGCGCTGAGAGAAAGAATTGTCCAGCATAAACCAGCTATACCGCCCAGAGAAAGTCTAACCAATATTGAATTATATCAAAGACAGTTTAATCAGGGAAATATTCTCAAGGCGCAAGGAAGATTTGCCGAGGCGATCGCTTATTTTAAAAATGCTTTGGTTTTGCAGCCAAATTCGATAGAGACCGCCACGAATTTGGCAGTGACGCTGCACCAAACAGGCGATTTAGCCGAAGCTGCCACCTATTATCAGCGCGCGACCGAAATTGACCCTAACTGCGCTCAATCTCACAATAACTTGGGTATTTTGCTGCAAGATCAAGGCAATATAATGGCTGCTATATCTTGCTTTCAAAAGGCGATCGCCCTGAATCCGGTTTACGTCAAAGCTCTCAACAATCTCGGCGCGATACTCCAGCAGCAGGGCGAGTTGCCAAGTGCGATCGCGTGTTTTCATCAAGCACTTTCTGTCAATTCCAATTACGTGCCGGCGCTGGTAAATTTGGGTGCGGCGATGCAAACACAATCTCAGCTAGACGAGGCTCAACGGCTTTACGAGCGGGCAATTGAAGCAGAACCTAACAATCCTGCAGGACACTATCACCTGGGAACGTTACGCTTGGGGGCGGGAAAAATAGAACAGGCAATTTCTAGCTTGGAACGAGCCATATCTTTGAACCCTAATTATCTAGAAGCTCTTACTAATTTAGGCAGTGCTGTTGAACAATTAGGAGACGTAAATCGAGCAATTTTGTGTTACAGTAAAGCTCTCGAACTTGATGCAAATTGTGTTAAAAGTCACTTCAATTTAAGCTTAGTTTTGCTGTTAACTGGGGACTTGCCGCGCGGTTTAGCAGAATACGAGTGGCGGTGGCAAACAGAACAGGCGAAAAAATTGCCACGGTTGAATTTTGATCGACCAGTTTGGGATGGTTCAGATTTGAATGGGCAAACTATTTTGCTCCGATCCGAACAAGGTTTGGGCGATGCTATTCAATTTGTGCGATACGCAGCCATTGTGCAGCGAAAAGGCGGCAGAGTAATCCTTTCTTGCTATCAAGAACTGAAGCGTTTATTTAAGCAGATTCCTGGCATCGAACAAGTGGCGGTTCGGATGGATGAATTGCCCGATTTCCAAGTGCAAGCACCGCTGATGAGTTTGCCTCATATTCTGGGAACAAATTTAGAAAATATACCCGCAAATGTTCCTTATTTAGCTGCGCCGCCGCATTGGCAATTTTCTCTAAATTCCGATGGCAATTTCAAAGTTGGGATTGCGTGGGCGGGAAGTTCGGAACATTTGAAGGATTTTCAGCGATCGAGCGATTTAAGCTATTTCCTGCAATTGTTAGATATTGCAGGTGTAAGTTTTTACAGTCTTCAGAAAGACTTATCGCCTGAAAATCGTAGTTTGTTAACTCAAATTCCCGTGATAGATTTGAGCGACAATTTGAACGATTTTGCCGATACTGCGGCGGTGATATCGCAACTAGATTTAGTAATTTGCGTGGATACTGCGATCGCGCACTTAGCCGGTGCTTTGGGTAAACCCGTATGGATTTTGCTGTGTTTTATGCCGGATTGGCGGTGGATGTTGGAACGCGAAGATAGCCCTTGGTATCCGACAGCGCGGCTGTTTCGGCAGCAAACACCGGGCGATTGGGAGGAAGTATTCGATCGCGTAAAAACAGCCTTGCTAGAGAGCATAAAAACAGCCTTGCTAGAGAGGGCGAGCACGGGGGCACCGCCCCTACAATCTACTCGTTTCCAGGCTGTGCCTGGTAACGGAGATACCGAAGCTTCGCCTCGATTTGCCTTATCGCCGCCACAGGTACAATTTTACATAGCAAAGGCCTTAGAAAAACAAGGTAAAAAAGCAGAGGCAGCCGCTCGTTATGAACAAGTAATTGCCGCCTCACCCAGCCACGCAGAAGCCCACAGTTGTTTAGGTTATCTCAAACAGGAAAACGGGCAAATAATCGAGGCAATTTCGCATTACAAACAAGCGCTAGAAACCAATCCCAATCTGAGCGAAACAAACTTATATTTGGGTTCCGCCCTCGAAGAACAAGGAAAAGTCGCAGAGGCGATCGACTTCTACAATAAAGCAATTCAACTACGTCCCAACTCGCCAAATTGGCGCTTGAGACTAGCCTTAGCTTTGCTCTTAACTGGAAATTTTGAGCGTGGTTTTGCGGAGTACGAATCGCGCTGGCAAACTCAACAATTGGATCCGCGCTCTTTTGAGAAACCACTTTGGGACGGCTCTGATTTGCAGGGAAAAACAATTTTATTGCACCCTGAACAAGGTTTTGGTGATACGATACAATTTATCCGCTACGCGGCTTTAGTTAAGCAAAAAGGCGGCAAAGTTATTGTGGCTTGTCATGTCTTGCTGAAGCGTTTATTTGAAGGAATTGCCGGAGTCGATCGAATTGGAGTCAAGCCGAGCGATTTGATTGATTTTCAAGTGCAAGCCCCGCTGCTAAGTTTGCCCAGAATTCTGGGAACTACTTGGGAAAATATACCGGCGAATATTCCTTATTTAGCACCGCCACAGGATTTTAAAATTTATTTAAAGCCGAACAATAAACTCAAAGTAGGTATCGTGTGGGCGGGCGGCCCGCTGCACCGCAACAACCATCGGCGATCGTGTAAATTGAGCGATTTTGTGAAGTTTGTAGATGTTCCTGGAGTGAATTTTTACAGTCTTCAGAAAGATTTGTCAGGGGGCGATATTACTTTATTAAAGCAACACCAAATTGAAGATTTGAGCGAAAATTGCGTCGATTTTGCCGACACAGCAGCAATTATTTCGCAACTCGATTTAGTAATTTGTGTAGATACTTCTGTCGCGCATTTGGCTGGTGCTTTGGGCAAACCAGTCTGGATTTTGCTGTCTTTTGTGCCCGATTGGCGCTGGATGCTGGAACGCGAAGATAGCCCTTGGTATCCCACTGTGCGTCTGTTTAGGCAACAAAAAGCCGGTGATTGGGATGGAGTGTGCGATCGTATAAAAGCAGCCTTGTTAGAGAGGGCGGGCACGGGGGCACCGCCCCTACAATCTACTCGTTACCAAGCTCTGCCTGGTAACGCATATTCAGAGGCTCCGCCTCGGCTTCAACCCCCAGAAACTCCCCCACAAATTACCGGAATGGGCGTCAGTTGGCCGATCAGCATCACCAGCGGCTGGGGAATTTACGCCCTGAATTTAACACTACAACTGCGGCAAAATCCTGCCTGGGAAGTTGCACTTTTAACACCGCCATCAATCACCTCAGAATCGATGAATCCGCTGCATAAATCGCTGTTGTTACCTGTCATTGAAAAGCACAAAAGTTTTCAGGAATTAGTAGCAACCAATTCCGACAAACAAATCAGTTGTAATTTTCCCGTACTTTACGCTTTAGGGAATAATTTAGCATCCTCTGGAGTTGACAATCAAATTACCAGCGATTGTCAAATAGGAGTCATATTTTTTGAAGACACGCGAATCACAGCAGAAGCACTAGAAACAGCCAAAAAATATAGCGTGATTGTCGCCGGTTCCAACTGGAATGCCGATGTTTTGAGAAGCCACGGCTTGACTAATGTGGCGATGGTACATCAAGGAATTGACCCAACAATTTTCCATCCTGCACCCAAATCTAATCTATTTGGCGATCGCTTCGTCATTTTCTCCGGCGGCAAACTGGAATATCGCAAAGGTCAAGATATTGTAATTGCCGCTTTCAAACGATTTCGCGCCAAACATCCAGAGGCTTTGTTACTAACAACATGGCACAACTTCTGGCCTCAGTATATGCTAGGAATCGAACAAACTGGAAACGTTGCGGGACTTCCCAATATCAACCGCGACGGAAGTTTAGGAATTTCTCAATGGTTAGTGGCTAACGGTTTGCCAGTTGACTCTTTTATCGACATAGGCTTAATTCCCAATCACCTCACCGGACAAATTTTACGAGAAGCCGACTGCGCTGTTTTCACCAACCGCTGCGAAGGCGGCACTAATTTAGTCGCGATGGAAAGTATGGCCTGCGGAATTCCGACTATTTTATCAGCAAATACTGGTCATTTAGACTTGATTTACAGCCACATTTGCTATCCTTTATGGAGTCAAGGACGAGTTAAACTAACTCCTCCTTTTTCCGGTGTAGAAGGTTGGGGAGAGTCTGATGTGGCAGAAGTTGTCGAGGCTTTGGAGCAAGTTTATACTAATCGGGAACAAGCTAAAAGTCGCGGTTTAGCAGCGGCTAATTTCATGCTGGATTGGACTTGGGAAAAACAGGTTAAGCGTTTTTTGGATGTGATTGCCGATATGTAGATAACACTAAAGTCCTGACTACAAACTTTCGGAAAATTGTTCGTAGTAAAGACTTTAATTATTATAAATAAAATTAATTTGCGATTGATTTTAATAGTTTTTTAGCACTGTTTACACTTTCAATATCGTATAGTTCGGGATTGTAAGAAACAATTTGTGCTACCAATTTATGATGGTAATTTTGAGCTTTTTCATTCCTCGAACCATGAACCTGACGATAATTAAGAACTATTTCTCTCGTTCCAAAAAAAGGAATGCTATGTTTGTGACAATTAACCCAAAATTCCCAATCCTCATAACCTTCTTTCATCTCTGCTTTGTAACCGTTGACCAAATTCCAAACTGATTTGTGATACAATGAAGACGTGCAAATCATATTAGATTGTTTGATATTTTTTGGTGAATATAAATCATAACTGGGTATTGTGTGATTTTCATTGCCGCCAAAAAGTTGATAAGAACCAAATGCTATGCAAGGTACTTTGGATTTTAGACATATTTCTAAAAGACAAATCAAGGCATTGGGATCTAAAATATCATCGGCATCTAAGGGAATTATGTATTCGCCGTTTGCTGCCGATATGCCAGTATTTCTAGCCCTTGATATCCCTTGATTAGCTTGTTCTATTAGCCTAATTTGATGCTGGGGATTTGTTGCTATCAAATTTTTGGCGGCTGTGCTAGTAGTATCTAAGCTGCCATCATTAACAATGATTATTTCCCAATTTTTGTAAGTTTGATTGATAACGCTAGTTACTGCTTGCGACAAAAAATGAGCTTGATTGTAACAGGGAATAATCACAGATATTAAAGGTCGATCTGCCGATTGTGGCGAAGGTGCAACTTGTTTGACACTTTCTGATTGTAAATTCTGTGCCGAATTTCTAGCAGCTTGCAAGCTGTAAAAATAAATCTTGGGATGGACGATCGCTAATTGATTCAGCTCGGTATTTTGATACTCATTTACTAACCTCGGATATCCCGGCAAGTATTCTTGTTTAACAAAAATCAAGATATTCTGAGCGTACCAAGGCTCTACTTTGTCATTGTTCCATATTTTTTTTCTCAAGCAATCAATGACTGCATAGCCCTTTTTCTGAAAGTAATAAACCCAATATTCTGGCCACTGTTCGTTAACGTGTTCGACGCCTCCTTGAAATGGTATCGCAGCAGAAAACAGAATCACTGGTGCTAGTTGAGTGAGAGAATTAACAAAGTTTTCGGCACAGGTAGCCGGTAAATGTTCGGCAACTTCCAGAGAAATTGCTAAGTCAAACTTTCTGTTTATTTGCAGCGGTTGCTTTAAATCGGCGGATTGGAACTGATTTAAAGGAATTTGTAAAATAGTGCGATCGACATAATCGCCATCTATTCCCAAACAATCAGAAATTCCCAACTTGTGAAAAGCAGCTAACCAGCTTCCCGTACCGCAGCCCACATCTACCACACTTTTAGGTAAAATCGGTTGCAGCAATTCTAACAGCAGGGGAATAATTTCTCTAGCAGAAGTGCGAGTTCCTTCTCCGATTAATTGGTAAAAATCTCTTGTATAAGATGACTGTTGGTTTTGATTGGTTTGGCTGGCTATTTGAGAATTAATTGTCTCTAAACTGCTAATATTGTAACCGTGCAAATGTGCTGGCAACTGCCAGGAAATCTTGGGGTCTGGTTGATGTTTTACTGGCTCGACATTGCCCCGCCAAGCAGCACCCATAATTTGCATTGTTTGATATACTACCGTTTGCCATCCCCTTTGCTTCAAGTAATCTAAACCTCGCGCAACAGCGGGAGCCGCTAAATCGTGAAATAAAATTATCGCATCTTCCTCAGCCAATTTTTCACACGCAATGGCATCATTTAACGGGCCTTCACCTTCGTGTTCCCCGTCAATAAAAATTAACGACCATTTGCGGTTGAATTGAGCGGAAAATTCTTCGACTCTTTGGGGGCTATAGCCCGGTATTAGCTCGACTGATGTTTGAACGCCCGACGCATTGAGAGCACCTTGAATTGAGTCGATTACGCTTTGTCTGATGTCCTCTCTTTCTAACAGCGGATCGACGACATCTAACTCAACTCCTGCGAGGGCTAAGTGACAGGCAGACCACCCTAGCCAGCAGCCTATTTCTAAGGCCTTTTTACCTTTGAATTGCAGAGCAGTATTGTAAAGAATATGTGCTTCGTCGCGATTCAAAAACCCGATAAATGGATAGCGCTTGTCTGCATACCAATTATGCGGAACTTCCCGGCGCAAATAAGGCCAGTTACTCGTATTTAGATCGGCAATAATCATATTGGGGAAATAGGAGTCAGGTATAATTATTTGGAACCCTGGCGAGACATAATCCCCTGGATGTAATAAATTATTTTTGCTAATTTCCGGTTGTTGGTAAGTCATTTTGGGTTTTTGAAATATTTGGACTGCTTCCTGTTTTTTAGGTTGGTAACGGACGCTAATTTCCAGTATATCGCCGTCAGTTGCCATCAATTGTACTCGGTCAAACTGCTGGCGGCCAGCTAAATGCAAAATGCCGATCGCCTCCTGCGGCAAGTACGGCTCCACAAAACAGCCTCGCTGCTTGTCCCAAACCGGAAAACCGTTGAATATCCAATTGCACCAAGCTGGGAGCATTTCAGTGAGATTGAACAATTCGCCACTGTAAACAGCGAGGTTGAGGGCAAATTGATCTGTCATGACACAGCCGGATCTTTGCAATCCTTGATTGATTTTTTCTGCCCAGATTTCCCAGTGCAAAGCATCTTGTCGGAGTGCGAAAACTCCGGCATTTAATATCGGATAAGTGTAGAATTTATTAGCAATTTCTTCACCAAAGTTAGCTTCATATTGTTGATAAACCCACGGCCAAAACTGAGGAAGTTGCCCGTACTGCTGCAAGCTTGCCCTGTGAACTTCGGGAACAATTGCCAGCCCCCGGCGCGATGCTCCTTCAACCAACAAATTAATTGCTCTCCAGTCTTGAACCCAAGCATCTGCATCTATCCAAAGGTATATATCAAAATTGGGAAAGTATTTTCGCAAACAAGGTCTAACTAATAGTCCTTTTAAATGTTCTGGAGATTCATTTCTACCGGGAAAATCAAAATCCCAGTCCGGTTTTTTAATAAAAGTTACTTGCCTTTCTAGCCACTGCAACTGTTCGGGAGTGCAGCCGAGATCGAAAAAGCCGATCGCCACATTTTCACCCTCTGGTTTTTGCCGCACCGATAAAATAGTACCTTGCACCAATTCAAAGTAATTTGCATCGGCGGCCGTGATGATGATAATCTGCATAAATAGTAACGGGTGCATCTCGTTGGGTGGGGCGGGTTTATTTAACCTGTTTGCACCGTTGAGGGGAAGGGGTGAACCCGCCCCTACAGGCTGCTTGAAAAGTCTGATTAAATTATAGGCTAGGGTAGGGTGCGCCGCAGCACCGCAATATTCATAAAACTATACTATCGAGACGATCGAGGAGGAATTGTGAAAAACCATAAAGGGAAAGTTTATCTAGTCGGTGCGGGGCCCGGAGATTGTAACTTGATGACAGTGCGATCGCACAAACTGCTATCCCAAGCCGAAGTCTTAATCTACGATGCTCTTATCGACATCCCGCAACTCGAATTAATCCCACCAACTTGTCGAAAAATCGAAGTCGGGAAACGCGGCGGCAAACCTTCCACCCAGCAGGAAGAAATTAACCGTTTGCTGGTAGAACATTGCCAATTAGGAAAACAAGTAATCCGCTTAAAAAGTGGCGATCCGTTTATTTTTGGTCGTTCTAGTTCCGAAATTCAAGCATTAATCACAGCCGGCTGCGACTTTGAAGTAATACCCGGAATATCCTCCGCCTTAGCCGCACCTTTACTAGCAGGAATTCCCCTCACAGATCCGGTAATGAGTCGCTGTTTTGCAGTGATGAGCGCCCATGAACCTGATGCTTTGGAATGGGAAGCATTAGTGCAGATAGAAACTTTGGTAATATTGATGGGAGGGCGCAATTTAAGCGAGATAATTTGGCAATTGCAAAAGCACGGACGATCGCCCGAAACTCCGATCGCCATTATCCGAGATTGCGGCCGCCCCGAACAGCAAATTTGGCTCGGCACTCTCTCCAACATTGTACACCAAACAGCCGGTCAATCTCTATCGCCTTGCGTGACCGTAATTGGGGAAGTAGTTAGATTGCGCGAATATTTAATCCAGCCAGAAAGCACAAATATGATCGATACACCTGTCACCATTAATAACAGCCAATTGCCGCTAGCAGGAAAAACCATTTTAGTCACGCGATCGGTTTCTCAGTCGGCGGAATTTAGCGATCGACTCCAGCAACAAGGAGCCCGCGTGATCGAAATGCCCGCCTTGGTAATTGGGCCCCCTTCGAGTTGGGAACCATTAGACAGTGCGATCGCACAATTGTCAAGCTTTCACTGGTTAATTCTCACTTCCCACAACGCTGTAGACTGCTTTTTTCAAAGATTACAAGCAAAAGGCAAAGACGCCCGGAGTTTGTTTGGTATTAAAATCGCAGTTGTCGGGAAAAAAACCGCAGAAAGTTTGCGATCGCACTCTCTACAACCCGACTTTATTCCCCCCAACTTTGTCGCCGATTCCCTAGTCGAGAACTTCCCCTGGCAGGGCGGGCACGGGGGCACCGCCCCTACAAACTGCAAAATCCTATTTCCGAGAGTAGAAAGCGGCGGCAGAGAAGTTTTAGTTAAAGAATTCACCGCCAAAGGAGCGCAAGTAATAGAAGTGCCAGCTTACCAATCTTGCTGTCCCGAAACTATCGATCCGATCGCCCTATCCGCACTCCAAAACCAAGCCGTAAATATCATAACCTTTGCCAGTTCCAAAACCGTGCATAACTTTTGCAATCTCCTCGAAAAAAGCCCAGACTTATCCCTGTCTAAGGATTGGTTGGAAAACGTTTGCATCGCATCCATCGGCCCTGAAACTTCCAAAAGCTGTCAGAAATTATTGGGTAAGTTAGATGTGGAAGCCAAAGAATATACCTTAGACGGATTGACTGAGGCGATCGTCCAATGGGCACAAGCGAGGTTGTAAAATAGTTGTACGATCATTAGGAGGAAAGAAACATGACCGCAAAAGACCAACTTCTTCAAGAACTAGACCAAGTACCAGAACCCGTGCTGCTGAAAGTGCTTGAATTTGTCCGTTCCTTAAAGACTGAAGAAGAACAACAAAAACTAGAAGCCAAAGCATGGCAGGCATATCTAAATTCCGAACACGAAAGAAAGGAGGTTTACCGTCGCCTTGCCAACTCCTAATTTTGTCAGCAAAAGTATGGTTTTAAGTATCCACGCCAGACAGATAGAGAGGTTTGGCGGCACTCCCGGCGTTAGAGATGAAGGTTTGTTAGAGTCGGCTTTGGCTCAACCGCAAGCAACTTTTGGCGGTCAATTTTTGCATTCAACGATTAGCGAACAAGCTGCCGCCTATCTCTATCACATAGCGATGAATCATCCCTTTATTGACGGCAATAAACGATCGGCTTTTGCAGTGACAGATACCTTTTTGCGTTTGAATGGTGGCGCTTTGAATTTGACCGACGATGAAGTATATGATTTAGTCATGCGAGTCGCGCGGGGAACGATGACTAAGGAAGAACTAACCACCGAGTTTGAGTCATGTATTGTTGAGGTTTAATAAGTAAGTTTGGCAGTGCGCTACATTGAGATTAAGTAAGATGCGCCGATAAGCGCCCTACAGTGAAATAGCGAATCGCGGAACAAAAAAGCGAGTAAAGTTATCACTAAAGAACAAAGCCGAGATCCCTTGCGTCAAGCCAGTAATAAAACTAAACAGAAAATAGCACCAACCGCCGATCGCCCTTCCTCCACCAAATCCCGCTACCCAACTACAAATTAGCAATAGCCATGAATATAAATTTTTCTCGTTACGACACCTTAACCACCCTGCTAGCAGGAACTACCGCAGCCTTAACCATAGTCATCAGCCAAAGTGCGATCGCCAAAACCCCCCAAGAAGTCGCCAGCATTGCCGGGCCGCTGACAGTACAAATTAACAGTGCTCTCGGAGACGGTTCTGGGGTAATTATTGCCAAAACAGGCAAAACTTACACAGTTTTAACAGTCAACCACGTCGTAGAAAAAGCAGACGTGAAATACACCGTTCGCACGTCTAAAGGCAAAAACTATCAAGCAACCTCCGTCACCCGTTTGCAAACCGCCGAAACTGACCCGGATTTAGCCGTAGTCAAATTTGAAAGTCCCGAAGAATATCCAGTCGCGACGATCGCAGATTCCGATCAAGCCGTCATCGGCACTCAAATCTTCGTTTACGGCTATCCCGCTACGGGCGGACTTTTCGGCGCTGAACGAGAACCCGAACTCTCTCCCGGACTCGTTACCAGCCGCCCCAGCAACCGCCCGGAAGGTTACACTTTGCGGTATCAGGCCGTAACTTGGAGCGGCATGAGTGGCGGCCCAGTTTTTGACTCCGAAGGCCGAGTCATCGGTTTACACGGACAAGGGGAATTCGGTTTTGCTCAAACCAGTTCCGGCGAAGTCGCCCCAATTAAAACCGGATTTAACGCAGCAGTTCCCATCAATACATTTATCGCCAAGCTAGTGGCGGCGGGAATAAACAAATCCGAGTTGAAAGTAGACAATACTCCCGCAACGATCGGCCCGGTATCCACCGCCAATCCCCAAGACGCCCAAGCCTATTATTTTCGAGGACTTTCGCTGTTAGATCAAGGAGATGCTTGGGAGGCGATCGCGGATTTCAACAGAGCACTCGCTTTCAAGCCCAAATATACCCCTGAATTGTATTTTAATATCGGTAATGCCCGCACTTTCATCACCGCCGGCTTAGCCCAACTCGAACCCACACGCGGTTCCAATGCTATTCAAGCATACACCCTGGCGATCGAAGCCAATCCCGGTTTTGCCGACGCTTACTACAACCGAGCTTTAGCTTACCTGGACAACAAAGACCAACCGAAAGCAATTGCCGACTTCCAAAAAGCAGCAGAACTTTACAAGCAAGGCGGCAGAACCAGCGCCTATCAAGACGCGCTCAACAGAATCAAGCAATTGCAGTAGAATGAGAAGTTAATAATTAAGAATTAAAAATGACTAATCCCATTTTTAATTCTTAATGTAGTTCATAAAAACAGCAGGTAAATAACCATGACTGCTATCACCTTAAATCTCAATTCCCTCATAAAACTAACTTCAGAACAGTTTTATCAACTGTGCGAAGAAAACCCTGACTTGAAACTCGAACGCAACGCCAACGGAGAATTAATCGCCATGCCGCCAACCGGAGGAGAAACAGGAAAAAGCAACTCAAAACTTAACTTACAGGTAGGAATTTGGAACGATCGAACTGAACTCGGAGAAGTGTTTGATTCCTCCACAGGATTTACTCTGCCCAATGGCGCCGATCGATCTCCTGATGCGTCTTGGGTAGAGAAATCCCGCTGGGAAGCTTTGACACCTCAACAAAGAGAAAAATTTATCCCGCTTTGTCCCGATTTTGCTGTCGAAATTCTCTCCCCAACGGACAGCTTGACAAAGACTCAGGAAAAAATGCAAGAATATATGGAAAATGGCTGCCGTTTGGGTTGGCTGATTAACCGCAAAAAACGCGAAGTTGAAATTTACCGCCCCGGTGAAGATGTAGAAGTTTTACAATCTCCTCTCACCCTTTCTGGGGAAAATGTTTTGCCGGGATTTGTTCTCAATTTGCAAAAAATTTGGAATTAGTAGAATTAAATTTTGACTTATATCATCTTCGGTAAAATAAGCGTTATAAGGAGCGCGAATTAAATAACTTACAATTTTAATTGTTATTGTGGGATGGGCGTCCCGCCCGTCATGAGTGGACGGGCGGGACGCCCATCCCACTTTCAAGAGTGGAAGTTATTTAATTCTCATTCCTAAGCTGGTATTGAGGAATGCAATTCCCAGCGAATTTGGTCAGGACTCTGGATCGTCCCTACGAACCAATTTTGTTATTATCGCTCGACGGTACATCATATTACCTGGAAATTTGATAAAATTATAAGTACCCATAAAATTAACAGGCTAGAATTATGGTTCAAACAATTCAAGCTAAAAATGTCACATTAGAAGAATTAAAAGCACTTTTTGACCTTCAACTTGTCACAGACGACCAATTTTTCAGAGAATGGCAAGATGAGTTACCAGAAATTACCGACTTTCAAAAACGACAACTAGATCAGATTAAAGCTGGTTACTTAAACTTGTTAGAGTATCCGCCGATGCTGGAAAAAACCATTAGTTTGTCGATCGTCTCTCCGCTGTTATTTGCAGGCGAGTTTTATCTGCATCCTTTCTACATTAAACCAGAAAAATCCGTCGAAATTTACGAAGAAGATGAAGGGGTTATCATCAAAGGTAGCCTCGATACTTTAGTTTTAAAAGAGCAGTTGTGGCTGATGGTAATAGAATCGAAACGAGTTTCATTTTCGATCGAAGCGGGATTGGCGCAAATCTTAGCTTATATGCTGGCAAATCCCAACCCGGACAAACCTAGTTACGGCAGGATTGCTACAGGCGGCAGTTTCATCTTTGTTAAATTAGTTAACGGAGAATCACCTCGATATAGCACATCTAAGGGGTATCTCACCCGGAACCCCGGCAACGAACTTTATGACGTGCTCCGCATCCTCAAACGGCTGACTCAATTAGTGATTAGTCAGTAGTTATTGGCAATTGGGAATTGGCCCGCGCAGGGAATTAGGCATTAATCTTCCTTCTTCCCTCTTCCTTCTTCCTTCTTCCTTCTTCCTTCTATCTTCAGAATTACCACGGCGAACCGATCATGGTAAAAGCGGCCCAATAATAAGGATGCGACAAATTTCGATCGCCCCTGGCGGCCAACTCCGACGGCAAAGGCAGAGCTTGATTGTTGCCCGATCGTACCAAATAACCATCTTGCAACCGCACTTCACCCCGCAACATCGCCAACTGCGCTTGTCGCAAAGCCTCAGCCTTAATCGGCGCTGTACGCAACTGCTGGTAAAACTCAGTCATCAGCCCCAAAGTACCGACATCGCTGACATACCACAAACTCGCCAAAGCCGATTTTACCCCAGCGTGCACCGCCAACCCCGCAAACCCCAACTCAGCTTGTTCGTCTCCCACCGCCGTAGTACACGCACTCAAAACCAATAACTCCACCTGCGGGTTAGATAACTTCAACTGATCCAACTGATTCAACCGCAACTTAGTATCCCAAAACTGAATGTAAGAATTTTGGGCCCCCCCAGGTTGAAAATCGCCGTGAGTAGCTAAATGAATAATTTTGTATTGCGATTGATTGCGCTTCTGCTTCAAATTTGCCAAAGTAAAAGCTTCATTAAGAAAAGACGAACCAGGCCAAATCTTGCCCACAATGGTCGATATTTCCAGCGGCACCGCAGGCAAAGGATTTTGATCGTATTTGGCAGGAAAATTCGACGCACCCATCGCTAACACTTCAGAACCCTTAACATCGGCATAGCGAGTATCAGTTAAACTCAAACTCGGAATCAGCCCCAAACTGTACTTTTCTACCAAAAACTGCTTGCCGTCGTAAAGAGCAGCCAAAGGCAAAGTTCGCAAACCGACATCCATCGAAAACACCAAAGTGTCAATCTTGTTAGCCTCCAATTCCGGTTGCAGCGGTGCAATTAACCACTGGTAAAGTTCCTCGGCAGGTTGCTTGTAATCAACAGCATTCAATCTCCTGGGACTTCTGATAGCATTAGTGAATTCTTTAGCAACTTGCAGGACTGTCTCGCGGCTTGCAGGCACGCTTTTAAAAACATTTTTGCCGTTTGGCAATAACAACACAAGTTCTAAATTTTTGTCTTTTGCCCACACGTAAAGGATGGCGGGTTTAACTCCAGTCAACCGATTGACGCTGCTGAGAGTATCTCGAATACTTTGCTGCGTGACCGACTTTTGACCGAGATTGCCCCCAAAGTAACGTTCAAATTCCCGGCCCTGAGTTATATCCCTTTGCTGCACTGCGTCGATCGGATTTATTTGCGCGATCGAGTTCGATCGAGAAATCTCAGGAACCCTCACATTCCCGATACTTTCTGCACTCACCGCACTCGCCGGCTTCTGTGGAGTTGTTGCCACGCTGGCGTTTTCTGTCGCCCCAGGCGTACCAAAATTGCCTTTTAACACCGACGGCGACAGCAGTACCGGCCCCGCAGCGGTTTCCTTCGACTGAGCCTCAACAGGCGCAGCAGCAGGTTCTGGCGAGACATTTGCGTTACTGAGCTTTGGCGCAGACACTGGGGGGCCGAGACTCACCTGAGTCACAATTTGTTGAGAATTGTCTGTAGTTTGCAGTTCCACACTGGTAGTTGGTGCCGGAGTCGTCACGATCGCCAGCGGCCCGATCGCAGTTGAGGAAGTGGCAGTGTTCGACTTCGAGTTTCCAGTCCCAACAGTTGCCGCCGTGCAGGTTCCCGACGAGCAAGTGCTTTGCAGCAGCGTCTGTGAACCCGATTGAGCCAGCCCGTCTGTAGAAATGCTGACCTCGGCGCGCTCAGCAGCAGTTCCTGTTCCAGCAGCCCGAAACGCTCCCCCAGCCTCGATTGCCACATCGCCGCCCGTATTGCCGCGAGCTTTGATCGAAACAACTTCAACATCTTTCTGCCCGGTAATTTGGCTCGAACCCGCACTTCCCGATTGCGAACTCGAGTTAATCACCCCTGTAACGATCCGGCCCGGCGCCGCAATCGAAATATCTCCCCCGCTTCTGGCACCAAAAGCATCGATGTTGCCGGTTTCAACCGCACCGGCGCTGCGGATATTGATAGGGCCCGCCACCCCGGAAGTTGAGCGAGATGAAACCGTACCAGCAATCAACTTGCCTTGACTGCTAGTGATGTTAATCCCCGCTTTCGAGGTAACGTCTGCGACGGCTACAGTACCGCCCATCAGAGAGATCGTGGCGTTATCAGTGCCGACGATCGCACCCGTTCCCACGATCGCGCCGCTGCCAGAAGGCGATCGAATCGTCGTCGGATCTTGAAATGTCAACGCCACTGGCGTTGAATCTGGCGTTGAATTTGGCGTTCCAGAACCAATCGAGATCACACCGCTACCGTCAGCGCGCCCGATCGTGATCGAAGCAAACCCATTCCGAAAAGTGTTCAATTCAGCAGCAGTCAAGTTCAGAGCTTCTGTATCGCCAGAACCTTGAATTATAATATTTTGACTAGGATCAGCCGGTTGCAGCACTAGATTGCCGTTGCTGGCGATCGAATTTTTGTCACCCGTCAAGTCAATTTCGTTGCCCGTCAGGGTAATATCTCCCCCTGTTTGCGAGTCGCCAGCTTCGATCGCCCCTGCAGTGACTCCATTGCGCCCCGTCAGCGTCACCTTCCCCGCGCGATCGCCCCTCGTGTCGATCGCCCCGGCAGTCACCGTGCCCTGTGCGGTAACACTAACATCTCCCGCCGAATTACCTATATCTTGGGAAGAATTGACAGAAGTGTTGATAGTGCGGGCAGTTCCAGTAACTAGCTGACCGGTTGTGACATTGCCTGCGGTGCTGACGATGCGAACTTCCTGATTGTTGGTAGTGATATTTCCGGTACGGATATTGCCGTCAGCTTTGAGAGTAATTGAGGCATTGTCGGCCGCTGTCAAAGAATTTGTGGTAGTGATTGTTCCCAAACCCGCTGGCGATTGAATAATTAGCGGATCGTAAAATGTGAAATCGTTGGCAATCAGAATTGAACCGATACCGTTGCTGCGGCCGATCGTAATTCCAGCAAACCCATTTTCCAAACTTCCGAGGTCGTTTGCCGTCAGATTCAAATAAATATTAGTACCGACATCTCCAGAACCGCCGATCGCAATATTTTGACCAGGACTCCAAGGTTGCAGTACCAAAAAGCCAGTACCGCTGACTGAATTTTTGTCACCTTTAAAATTAATTTCATTACCAGTCAAAGTAATGTTTCCCGAACCCCCTGCGATCGAACTCACTCCCAGAACATTCCGAGCCGTCACAGTTACATTTCCCGCCGCTTCCGGGCCGCTGGCATCAAGTTTTTGGGCCGTTACGTTCAGGCCGTCGATCGCAATATTCCCGCTGCTGCCGGTGCTGGGATTGGATGAAGAAATGTTGTTTGCAACAGTCGAACCCGGACTAATCAAACTAATATTTCCGCCGTTACTTGACAAATTGCCCGCAGTAATTTGACTTCCCGAAATGGTTATAGCACCGCCAGCCGTGCTAATTGTATCGGCCGCATTCATCGAAAAAGCACCCGCACCATTGCCATCCGCATCTGCTCTAAATGTTACCGAACCAGTAGTTGCTTGAAAGCTCAACTGATTGTCCGCCAAATCAGCAATTGTAATATCATTGAGCGCTTCGAGAACCACATTTGCAGTCGCCGACATACTTTCCAAAGCTCTAGCCGAAATTGTCAGCGAAGGCTCAGAATTGTTTTCCTGTCCTGGTAGCGTTCCTGTTGCCAAAATATTATTGTTGGCAATTATTTCCGCATCGCCCGCAGCTTCTGGGGAATCTGTAATTAAAATATTTTCAGGATCTAACAGCAAAGTCCCCAAACCGTTTGTCCCAGAGGTATCAACAGTACCGTTAAAAATCAATCTTTGCTTACCCGAAACTTCCACAAACCCCCCAACACCTGCGGTTCCCGTTGCAGAAACGCCATTGGCGCTGATGCTGCCCAAAAATGCTGTTGTGTTGTCAGCCCAGACAACAACTCTGCCGCCGTTGCCTGATTCAGTTGCGTTGGCTGCGATCGAACTTTTGCCATCCACGTAAGTCATCCTGGCATTCGGCACAGTTCCCTCGCCTCGGTAATCTCCCCCGATCCGTACCGTTCCGCCACCGTCCGGCCCCGAAGCCTCAATCTTCGCTCCAAACAGCCCTACCTTGTCGCCCAACACGTTGACGCTTCCTCCGGCGCCCCCCCTGGCAGACACGTCCGCAGCACCCCCTAGCAGAGCAGTTCCCGCCCCTGCAGGCACTGTTTGGCCGCCTGTGAGCACGACTTCACCTTGAGCGTTCGTAGTTATACCCGTAGCGTTAGCCACGCCGGGGCCAGAGAGCAGCCGAGGTAAACTCAGCCCAGAGAAGGGAAGAGCTTCCGAACCCGACACTCCCGCAGCCGGAGAAACTTCTAAACTCAGCAAAAGTCCGTTTTGACTCAACCGCACCAGATTTTCGCCCGGAACAGCCGCCACAGTAATTTGACCGCCTGGGGCTGAAAGTTGTCCTGTACTAATGACCGTACCGCCCAGCAAAGTCAAATTTTGCCCGGTGCTGACAGCCAAGTTACCGGCATTGACAATACTCCCCGGCTGTGGGCCAAAAGCAAAAGCATTGGGCGTTCCGACGAGGGCCGCGTAGTCGTTCGCCCCAGTACCGTTGAACCAACCGTCGTCAAAACCGATACCGCTAGCGGTGGTAGCCAAAAAAGACCCGGACACGTCGAGTCGGGCATTTGTTCCGAAGATGATGCCTGCGGGATTCATCAGCAACAAATTAGAATTGCCGCCACTAACTTGAATTAGACCATTAATTAAGGAAGCATCGCCCCCGACAACACGGCCGAGGATATTTTTAACGCTTGGGTTGGAGATGAAATTGGCAGTTTCGCCCGAATTCAGATTGAACCGAGTAAAACTGTGGAACAAATTTGCTCCGTCTCTGGAGGTAGTGCCGCCCTGAATGTCGTAGCGAGGAGGCGACGCTGTACGTGGGGCGGTGACATTGGTTCCGGTGCCGTCTGGGGCTGGAGTAATAGATTGTGCCGCAGCAATTTGAGAGTGGGGATAAATTGCCACGAGTACCCATCCGTTGCTGTTTTCTTTGAGGAAAACCAGGTTGGGGAAAAAATCTAATATCAAAAATCCAGCAATGGGAATTGCTGCCAGAATCGACCGCACAGCACGTTGAGCATTCATAAGTTTGCCTCGGTCTAGACCTTAATTCGAGTTTAAAATTGAGATTTTAGGTAAAAAAGAGTCGATCGCACCCAATGCTGACACTTCCTAACGCGAACTCTCGATCGCAAATCTTAAAATTTAAGTCTAAATTTGATTGTGTCACCAACATAGCAAAGACTGACAGTAAGTGTCGAAACACAGTTCCGTTTAAACGCCTGAAAATTATGAGCGATCGAATTGTCCGTCTGATCGGTTTAACTGGGGGCATCGCCACCGGTAAAACCGCTATATCTAATTATCTGGCCGATGCCTGTGGATTTCCGATTTTAGATGCCGATATTTTTGCCCGCGAAGCTGTGAACCCCGGTTCGCCAATACTTGACTCTATTGTAAAACGATACGGCGCGGGTATTTTGCTCCCGGACGGCAATTTAAATCGGCCAGAGTTGGGAAGTATTATTTTTTGTAACGCAGACGAGCGGCAGTGGTTGGAACAACAGATTCACCCTTACGTGCGCCGCCGATTAGTTGAGGAAACTCAAAGCTACATTGCTGCATCGAGTTTGGTATCCCAACACACACAGGATTTAGGTACAAAGACTCAAGAAACCGGCTTGTTTCACCAAAAGCTAGAACGAAGTATTGTTGAAAAAAAACCCGGTTTCTGTGCCAAGGCTGACACGTTGACTTTGGTTTTGGTAGTGCCGCTGCTGTTTGAAGCTAACATGACTGACTTGTGTACCGAAATTTGGGTAGTGTACTGTTCACCCGAAGTGCAGTTAGAACGACTAATGCAGCGAGATGGCTTAAGTTACGATCGAGCTAATGCCCGCATTAACGCCCAGTTGCCGCTAGCTCAAAAGTGTCAACAAGCTGATGTTATTTTGGACAACTCGTCAACCCTCGACTCGCTATTCCGGCAGGTAGATGTGCAACTCAGTCGCTGTGAGATTTGATATTTGAGATTGACTCGGCGATATGAGTTTTAAAACCAGGTTTTTTTAATTTCTGCGCGGCAGTTAGTCGCTTTGAGAGGTGAGATTTGAGATTGAATCCACGATTTTGTGAAGGGGCTTTTTTCTCCAACCGCTTTCGACTCCTCCTTCAAAGTGGCGCGTAAGCGCTCTTGTCACAAAGTAACATCAGAAAAGATCAGAAAAGATCAGAAAAAATAAAAGGTTCACAATTTATTTAAAAATACAATAGCAATCATTTATGAAGTTAATGTGAAAAATTAGGCATTTCCCCCTTTAAGGAATCTCATTCACCAAGATATTTATAGCGGTTCTCAAAAAAGTGAGGTATGCCCTATGCCCTATGCCCTATGCCGGATAGTACCTCATATGAGAGCTCGAAAGGCTATATATGTAACCTGCTGATGGCGGGCTTGGGTACTCTCCTGTTGTGTCTTTAATCCCCGGATTGCGGCTTCAACTCAATAAATTATCAAGTTAATCATAAAAGTCGTAAAACTTTACAATTGGCGGTTTTTGTTTCCTTCTTGGAAGACTGTTTCCAGAGGATTCCAGAGGCGATACCATTTTAGATTTTAGATTTTAGATTTTAGATTTGGGAAGGATTTATAACTACCAGGGTGGGGAACACGGGCATAGAAGAGTAGCATTCTTTTTTTGAACATGGTCTTGAATTCTGCTGGTTGCCCGCAACTAGCAGAGAACTAGAAATTACCAGCGAAAAAGCGAGCTAGATGAGGGATTTAATCCGCTTTTAACCAAAATTCAAAAAAATTGCAGGTGCCGTCACTTACTAATTGATGATTTCACCACAATTATTTTTTTTATCCTGATAGCAGAGTACAGACTGCGTATCAAGAAGGGAAAATACACCCACCAAAATTTATGATGCGCGTTTACTCTTCCATCCTGATGTCAAGCCTGTTACTGAGTGCTGGCGCAGTTAATGCTCAAAGCTTAGAAACTCGATCGACCTTTTTTGCTCAAGACAACTCTGCTCCCGAAATTTTAACCGCCATAGCCGACTCTCAGACCTTTTACGATAAGGAGCCAGATAATAAGCCGCCACAACGAGGAAGCGGGAGATAAAGCCGAAAAAAGCGATAATTGCAGGGAATTAGGGGGAGAATGGGAGAATATAAAATTGGGAGAACAAGAGAAAAATTGAATATTTCGAGCCATTAATTGCGGACTTACGTACTGCGTAGCAAAAAACCGATTTTTCAGCAGTATTTGACGACTCAAGGCATAATTTTTGGCTATTCCGGTTTTTTGGCCAAGCGTCCTCAAGATATCAGACACCACCAACGGGCGGGAAATGTTGCACTCAAAAAAAAAGAAAGGTAAAGCGCGAGTAGGAATCTTACGCTTTACCTTTTTTTTTTAACTTTTGCAGATTTAATCTTCTTCCGCAGCTTCGCCACCAACAACGACATCGCGAATCCGCAAACTCGGGCCCCCACAGCCGACGGGCAAACCGCTTTGTCCTGCCTTGCCGCAGCCGCCGGATTCATCCCAGTAGAAATCGTCGCCGATCGCCTCAATATCAGCTAAAGTGCTGAAAACATTACCCGAAAGAGTAACATCCCGCACCGGATTGTCTAGTTTTCCGTCGCGGATCATCCAAGCTTCGCCGGCACTGAAAGTAAACATTTCGCCGTTAGTCATGCCACCTTGCCAATTGCGCGCATAAACTCCTTCTTTGATCCCAGAAAATAAGTCAGCAACTGGCGTGTCACCGCGTTCGATCCAAGTATTCGTCATGCGGACGATCGGCGGATAATGATAATTCAAACAGCGAGCATTGCCAGTAGGCGTTTCTCCCAATTTGCCTGCTGTTTCCCGCGAGTGCAGTCGCCCGACTAAAGCGCCGTCTTTAATTAACTGAGTAGTAGTCGCGGGAGTGCCTTCGTCGTCGTAGAAATAGCTGCCCCGGTGTCCCTCTGGCGATGCACCGTCGAAAATTTGCAAGTTTTCTGGGCCGAACTGGCGGCCGAGGGTCATAATTTCCAAAATGTCGGGATTTTCGTAGGCCATGTCGGCTTCGGAAAGGTGTCCGAAGGCTTCATGGACAAACAATCCGGTCAAAATCGGGTCGATGACGACGGTGTAGGTGTTGCCTTGGACGGGGGGTAAGGCTAGGGAATCTACGGCTCGCTGGGCGGCGCTGCGAACTTGAACATCGAGATCGGTTAAATCTTCGTAAGCTTTGCGGGAACCAGTGGTTTCGCGGCCGGTTTGTACGGTTTCCCCGCTGCGGGCTGTGGCGGCAAAGCGCATTTCCATGTCTGCCCAACCTTGTTCGAGCATGGTGCCTTCGGAGGTGGCGAGGATGATCCGCTGGGTGCTGTCGCCGTAGCGCACGGAGATTGTGGCGATGCGCGGGTCAATGCTGCGGAGGATGGCCGCGTAACGATCGCACAATTGCTTTTTGTCAATTAGGGGAACCAGACGGGGGTCTGTTCCTGTCAGCGGCAGCAAGCAAATGTCTTGTACTGGTGTAACTGGCGCCAGGATCGTTTCTTCTTCGCCGATCAGTTTTGCCGCGGCGATGGCTTCTTCGATTCTTTCGGCGAGGGTGGAAAGTCTGTTAAAACTGGCAAAGCCCCAACCGCCTTTGTGGCAAGCTCTGACTTGGCCGCCAATTGAGACTCCTTCGCTGAGGGTTTCAATTTTTTCGCCCCGCAGCAGGATGTCGGTGCCTTCGGCTTCTTCCAGTCGAATTGCCAGATAATCGACTTGGTGGCGGTAGCGTGCCATTAAGTCTGACAGCAGATTTTTCGAGTCGGCGATCGAGGTGGGCATAAGGAAAGCACGGTGTTTAACTTACTTCATTTTGCACTTTTTTGACAACTCCCCTGCCTAAAGGCGAGGGGATTCTTGGTTCATGGGGACTACTCATGTAGCTTGCCCTCCCCAAAATTCACTGCGATGTGCCCCACCGCTGTATATCCACGCTGCAACACCACTTGGGCGGCTGCAACATCTCGATTCGTTTCATAGCCACACGTTTGGCATTTATGCACCCTTTGAGACAGTTCCTTTTTACCTGTATGGGTTTGGCACTTGGGGCAGGTCTGGCTAGTACCATGAGCATCTACCTTGGCGAAGTACACACCTCGCTTAAAGCAGATATGACTCAAAATGTTGAGAAACTGCCCAAACCCCGCATCTAGGGTGTGCTTACACAGCATCCCGGCTGACATGGCTTTGAGATTCAAGTCCTCGGCAAAGACAGTCTTGGCTCCGTCGCACAAATGATGAGCGGTCTTAAAGTGAAAGTCTTTCCGAGAATTCGAGATGTACTCGTGGTGTTTGGCAATTTGATGGTGAAGCTGACGAAATTTCCTAGAGCCTTTCTTCTTCCGTTTCAGTTGACGTTGCAGCGATTTCAGCTTGCGTTGTCCACCCACAAAGAATCGAGGTCTATCAATCAATTCACCATCAGACGTTGCCAAAAAATGTTCTAGCCCTAAATCAATCCCCAATCCATGCCCTGATGCCGAGACTTGAGGCACTTCAACATCACATTGTAAAGTGAGCATGGCCCAGTAGCCAGATGCCCGTTTCACAACGCGAATTTGCTTGACCTCAAAGCCTTCAGGGATTGGGCGCGATAGGTGCATTTTGACGCTTCCAATCTTGGGCAAGTTGACCCAATGGATGCCATTAAAGCGCTGAACAGATTCTAGATTCAATTGAGGAAACACAAATGAGCGCATCCGCTTTTTGAATCTAGGAAAGCCGTGCCCGCGATCCCACCTTGCCACAAACGCCGCCTCTAACTGGCGCAACACTTGCTGCAAGACATGGGTGTGAGGGAGCTTCAATTCGGGGATTGACTTCTTTGCTTGGGCCAGTGTTTTGCATTGGCCCGCAAAGGTTGGACGCGGTGCATCGGCAGGGATGATGTATTCCTGTTTGATGCTGCACGAGTTGATATCACATTTACGAGAATTTATCCAATCCTTCCGTTCCCGCAACGCAAAGTTATAGACCTTGCGACAGATGTTCAGCCACAGGTCGAATGTTTCGCGTTGCGCGTTGGTGGGAATGAGCTTGTACTCGTAGGTTAGATTCAACATATAACCATTCTACAGCGACTCTGAATAAATAGCAGCTTGTTTATTCAGACTCCTCACTGAAGACATCTTCATTGAAAGTCCCCCTAGAAGGGGAGGCTTGTACCCATTTCTCTGGTCACCGGGCGGGCGATCGTACAAAATACCGCCGCAAGCGCGGAGATTGCGACTTATTGGTACGGTTCTGCCAATATCCTTAGTTGACAAATGTGGATATCCTGTGAGTTAGGAGGAAGGCGCAAGAAATTATGCGGGATTTTTCGATCGTGCTGGTGCTTGACCCAGCCCAAAAACGGATACCGTGCCACGTACTCCTGTCGTGGAAAGATAAAAATTTTAGACCAAAGTTCAATCTCCCAGATTGCATCTGTGGGGTAAATCTAAAATCTAAAATCTAAAATCTAAAATCGACTGACTCCTAACTCCTGAACTTTCCTATACATAAATACTTCACCCTTCATGCCTCCGAAGGTGGGTTTATAACTGTGAATACTTACTTTTTACCGACAATAAGCGAAATTTTAGCCTCCGAAGGCCAAGAAAATGACCTCAGTCTCTTTGATGCTAAGTTGGCGGGAGGAAACAACCGCCATCGGTGTCCTGCAAGCCGTGGGGCTTCTCGGCTGAAAGCTGAACAGGAATGGTATGGGGCGATCGCAGCTTTGAATCAAATGCTCGATCGGCAAAAAGCAGGACAAAAAACAGATGCCGATCGAGCAAATGGTCGATCGACAATCTCCAATTCCTGTCAGGGATTGGTGTTGTCCGGCCCGTCTTCGGTTTTGACTCACCCCGCTTTGGCTAACGGCTTTGCCAATTGGATTTTTACCAGTATTCCCGACAACGATGCAGCTTTGTGGTCTTTTCGGGCTAGACAAACTTTAGCTTTAATGCCGGCGGCCGATGTGCAAACCTCAGTACCTGCGACGGCCCCGGCTTTGGCTTTGGCAAGTGGCGATCCCTTAGCCAACGAGCAGTTTTGTTTGGTTTTAACTGCTAGTTTTAGCCTGGTGATGGTTTTGGGTGAAAATTCTGCGGGAATTCCGGCTTTTCTATTTTCTTTCGATCCGCAAGTAGTCGCCAAAGCTTGGGAAGTTTTGCGGCGCAGGGTGACTGAAAGCGAATGTTTGCTTGCCAATTCTGACGGTAGCTTCAATTTACCAGTTAGCAAATTAACTAATAATTCTACTAAATTAGACGCGCTGTTCCAGCAGTTTTTTCCTGTGGAGCCCAATTATCAAACAGTGATGCAGTTCAGCCGCTTGCTGTTGCATAATTTGCCAATTGGGAAAGATGAAGCAGGCAGGATAAAGGATGAAAGAAGTGATGATGGTTTGAACCATAGACATCACAAGTTATCGGCTACAGATATCAACTGCAAATCTCCAATGCCTCTCGCTACTAAAGAGGTGGAATTGCTACAGGCGATCGCCCACGAAGTCCGCACTCCTTTGGCTACTATTCGCACGCTGACTCGATTGCTGCTGAAACGTCCCAAACTCGATCCGGTGGTGGTCAAGCGTTTGGAAATGATTGATGCTGAGTGCACCACTCAGATCGATCGCTTCGGTTTAATTTTCCGCGCCGTGGAATTGGAAATGTCGCAAGCTAAAAATTCTGGCGTGCAGCTAACAGCAATGTCCCTCGGTGAAGTGCTACAAAATAGCATTCCCCGCTGGCAAAAACAGGCGACTGTGCGAAACCACACTTTGGAAGTTATTGTGCCGAAAAAGTTGCCGGCGGTAGTCAGCGATCCGACGATGCTGGATCAGGTTTTAACTAATTTGATTGAGAATTTTACTCGAACTTTGCCTTCCGGGAGTCGCATTCAGGTGGAGGTGACATTGGCGGGCAATCAGTTAAAGTTGCAGTTGGAATCGGAACACCTACCTGAAGGTAATGTCGCATCGACTTTTGCAGAAGCGGCGAATGCTCCTTTGCGATCGATCGGGCCTTTGTTGATGGTGCAGCCGGAGACGGGAAGTTTGAGTTTAAATTTGAGCGTGACTAAGAATTTATTTCGGGCTGCTGGCGGGAAGTTGGTAATTCGCCAGCGACCCCAAAAGGGCGAGGTGATGACGGTATTTTTGCCGCTGCAATAGTGCTTAGTCATTAGTCATTAGTCATTAGTCATTAGTTTTAATCAATGAAAATCTCAATGACAAACTCCGTTCCTTCTCCCAGTGCAGAAATACAACAGTCAATGAGTTTGAGTTGTTTAGTCTCAGGATTAATCAGATATAATCTAGTGCCAATCAGATTCTATCGTCCTATCAATACTTAAAAATACAACAAATTTCACAGCCCACGAACAGCTAACAGTTAACAGTTAACAGTTAACTGTTAACTGTTAACCGAATTCATTTAACCGAATTCATTCTGGCTTTCAAGGCATCTCGCGCTTGTTCTCGATCGTCAAAATGGACTTTTTCGGTGCCCAAAATCTGATAATCTTCGTGTCCTTTCCCTGCAATCAGCACGCCATCTCCCGGTTTAGCGTCCATAATAGCAGTGCGAATTGCAGCGGCTCGATCGCACATCACAATCGGCTTTACTGCGGCGGGAATTCCTGCTAAAACATCCTCCAAAATGCGATCGGGATTTTCCGTGCGCGGATTGTCGGAAGTAACAACAGCTAAATCGGCTAATTCTGCCACAATTTTACCCATGATCGGCCGCTTAGTGCGATCGCGATCGCCACCGCAGCCAAACACGCAAATCATCTTACTCGGAATAAACGGCCGCGACGCCTTCAACAAGTTCTCCAAACTGTCTGGAGTGTGCGCGTAATCGACAATAACGCTAATATCTTGGTCGGGACTAATTTGCACCCGTTCCATCCGTCCCGGAACTCCCGAAAACTGAGATAATTTCTCCACAATTGCGGACAAATCTAAACCCAATTCTAAAACAGCACCAACAGCAGCCAACATATTTGATAAATTGAACTGACCGACTAAAGGCAAAGAAAAAGCTGTTTCACCCTTGGGAGTGTGCAGCATTCCCGTAACTCCATTAGGCTGATACTGCAAATCTGAAGCATACAAATCTGCCGTTTTGTCGCTAGTGCTGTAACTCCAAACTAGGTCAGATTTGAGGGTTTCAACTATCCGCTGCCCGTAGGTATCGTCAATATTAATCACAGCGCGATTTGCGAGGTAATCCGAACCAAACAAAAGCGATTTAGCCTCAAAATAATCTTCCATATCCCGGTGATAATCGAGATGATCTTGAGTCAAATTTGTAAAGACAGCAACTTCAAAACTACACCCCAAAACTCGCTGTTGCGCTAAAGCGTGGGAACTGACTTCCATTACCCCGTGTTTGCATCCGGCGACTACAGCTTCTGCTAATTGCTTTTGTAGGTCAACTGCAAAAGGTGTGGTGTAAAGTGCAGTTTGTTGGAATCCCGGCCAGCGAGTATAAAGCGTACCAAAAATTGCCGTCGGCAACTGCATTTCATTGAGCAAAAATTCGATTAAATGAGTGGTTGTAGTTTTGCCGTTAGTCCCGGTAACGCCGACAAGTTTTAATTTGCTAGCTGGATTGCCGTAAAAAGCAGTGGCTATTTGACCGCAAACTTGAGCCATATCCGCTGCTGCGATGACGCAGGGAACCTCTTCTAGCCCCTTGCTAAGGGGGGAAGGAACCTCTTCTAGCCCCCCCTTAGCAAGGGGGGGTTGGGGGGGTGTCTTCTCGGCTGCTTGGGTGGAAATTATGGCGGCAAGTGCACCAGATTCGATCGCACTTTGCCAAAAATCTCCGCCATCTACCCGAGTTCCCGGCATTCCCAAAAACAAATCGCCCGCCTGACAAGCGTGGGAATTAGTGGATAAACCCTTGACTTCGACATCGAGGGCGGGATGTTGGGCGTCAAAGGAAATGCTGGGAACTGCTGCTAATAATTCTCTCAATTTCATCTGAAAAACTCCTCACTTGGATGTCTTGAATATGACTGGCGGAACACATTGTTTGAGCCACTCTCTACAGGTTTTTGCTGTGGGCGGTGCAAAGCCTAAGTTTTTTTGGTGCGCGGTGTAAAAGCTCTCGCCCTAGAGTAAGCTGCACACCGAGCACCCCGAAGTCAGGATTAAAACCTGAGTTTTTGGGTAAATTGTATTATTGTGACAGATCGATTTGCAAATATTTCTGTAACATTTGCTCCAATTGGGCGACACTACAGCGGGGAGAAGGACGGGGTAACACTTCTTCAGGGGAGAATGCAGCCTCGCCAACAGAATTTGTTGGCTGGGGCTGCACTTTAAACAAAACTGGAACTTCGTACTGATAAGCTTGAAACCAGTCATCGCGTTCGGTAATATCTCGGACTTCGAGTTGAAACTTCAGGCTTTCAATCTGTTCGAGTTTTTCTTGCAACCCTTCGCACAAGTGGCATCCGGGTTTGCTGTACAAAATCAATCGCATCATAACAGTAAGATTAAACTCGATCTTAAATTCTCGAACGTGCGATCGCCATTGGGCTAACTCAACGCGAGTAAGACACAACTCACGGCTTTATTGGTCGCAATGCGCGATCGATGTTATCTTAGCATTGACGGCAAACCGATTACGGTAATTTGCCATCTCAATGTAAATACAGGTCGATCTATCCATACACTCGGTCAGTAAAAAATGCAAATTACGCCTGAAATTTCTGGGAAAATTAAATTATTACGTCTCCCCCTAATTATTGGGATTGTTACTATTCACTCGTCTATAAATTCTGTGGGATATGCTGACAATTTTTTCCAGACTTTTATTGCGAGCACTTGGGGTGGTTCCTGCGTTTCTTTTTTGTTTGTTATTTCAGGATTTCTTTTTTTCAAAACTTTTAACTTATCGCTAAATTCTTACCAAGAAAAGCTCAAGTCTCGGTTTTGGACTCTCCTGGTTCCCTATTTATTTTGGAACTTAGCTTTATTGGCAATGGTCTTAATTGTCTTGAACATACCGGCAACAACTTCTATTATTCAAGGTCATTACAAAAAATACATTGAAGACTACAGCTTCGCCAATTTTATAGATTGTTTGACGGGGTACAGAAACGGTTATCCGATCGCATTTCATTTCTGGTATGTCCGGGACTTAATCGCGATGGTGATTCTATCTCCGGTATTTTTACTGGTAGCTAGAAAGATACCCTATCTAGGTTTGGCTTTGTTTGCCGCGCCTTGGTTGCTGAAATTACAACTTGGTTTTATTAAAATCCAGTGGTTGGGGCCACTGTTCTTTTATTTGGGATGTCTGATTGCTGTTCAAAAATTGGATTTAACTTGGATCAATCGACGAAAAAGTTTGATCATAAGCATATACTTAGCGATGGCTGTTGTGCTGGCAATAATGAAAACATCCGAAATAGAAACTTTCCAACACCTGTTTGAATGCTGCACCAGAGTAGTAGGTACGATGGCGATTTGGTGCGCTGCCGATTTGGTAGGTGGGAAGCTGCAAAAGGTGTGTTTAAATCTTTCGGGTTTGGCATTTTTTGTTTATGCTTCTCACGAACCGACGGTAACAGTTTTGAAGGAAGTTTTTGAGAAATTGTCAAAAACGCCAAATTCGATAACTGTCATGATACACTATTTGTTGATATTGACAATTTCCACTTTACTAACGCTGGCTGCGGGTAGTCTTTTACAAAGGTACACGCCTAAATTTTTCCAATTGATAACAGGTGCCAGGGGATAATCATACAATTTTAGATTTTAGATTTTAGATTTTAGATTGGGGAGGGATGATTATCATCGTTTCGCTCTTGCCTACAGTAGCATTTTTTGGGGCTACCTAATATCAATTTTAGATTGGGGATTAGAGAGTTTAGATTACTCTCTTTCTGCTCTTCCTCTGTGCCCTCTGCGCCTCTGCGGTAAAAAAATAAATCTAGTTCACCAATGAAAAAGTTAAATTTATTCACACCAACTAATTTTCCAATTAGGATTGACTAATAAATCAAGCTTTAGTATAGTATAGAAATAGCCCTACATAAAGGAGGCAGTATGGACTGCACCGAATACGCAGAAGCCAAGCGAAAAGCAGCAAAAAAAATTAGCGCCGACATTCGAGAACGCTGGAACAATCGCATTGTTCAGCGAGAATTGCACTTGATGGGAGAAGCGGGAGCAGTGCAGTATTTAGCTGATTACGGGCGCGGAATTGGTACGGCAAAAGTTATTGGTTTTGCACTGTGCGCGGAGTCGGAAGGATACCCCGAAATGGCGATCGGCTTTTGGAAAAGAGCGTTTGAATTGGAAACAGGAGAAAAGCCGATCGCCCTCAATACTCCAAACAAATCTACCACCAATCTTGCTCCTGCTGCCAAATCAACTTCCGCCCCAAAAATAGAGACTGTTAATAACCCCGTAGTTCCCGAATTGCCGCCGCATTTGCAGCCGGGAAGGATTGTGACAATGCAGCCAGTTGACGCGCCGAGTGAACGTTCTTATTACATCGAAAATCCCGATTATTGGGGACAGCCAAAGCGCGACGGCAATCGAGTAGTGGTCATCGCGACGCCAGATAAAGCATACTACCAATCGCGATCGACTAACCTGCGGCAACAAGCATCGATTGAGATCGATCGCACATTAATCGACACAGCCGCTAAAATTGGCACCTTTATTTTAGACGGCGAACTGTATTACAAAAGCTGTACCGGCAGCGAACACCGCACCGGCGCGCAAGCTGCTACAGTTAATATTGAAAGCGGTTTTCCCACAATCCAGCCCAACGCAATTTATGGCATTTTTAAAAGTTTGTTTTTCAAAGGAAATGATTTAACTCCCGTGGCAGAATCCGAACGAATTGCAGCGGGAGTTGAAGTTGGCGAAATTCTGGCAAATATATCCCCAGCCTTTGAAGTTGTACCGACATTTCGCACCACCGCCGAAAAACTCGTCCTGGCAAATCAGCAGGAATCTGAAAATAGAGAAGGCGAAGTTTGGGTGTTGCACAACTGCCAGTATGTCGGCGGCAAAGATGTTAAGAAATATCCGATGGTGAGGACTAAATACTGTCAAGAACACGATTTATTTATTGTGGGTTTGACGGCGACCAAAGTTGCGGGGCGGCCGTTTAGTGCCGTCAAAGTAGCGCAAGAAATTGATGGCAAATTAGTCCCAGTAGGAACCGTGGGAACCGGGTTTAGCGGGGAGGAAATGCAGGAAATTGCCCGACTCTACGAGGCTAACCCCAAAAGTGTCAAAATTAAAGTGCGATCGCAGGGTTTGACGGAAAGTGGCAAACTGTGGCACGCACGATTTCTGGAGTTTTGTTAAATTTGTAGGGAAACGGCACTGCCGTTTCCTTCCCCGAATATGTGAGTTCAAACACATAGTATCAGATAAAATCATCGGAGTAAAAATCAATGGTTATCAGCAAAAATAATTTCTACATTTCTCCAGAAGAGTACCTAGAAGGCGAGCGAGTAAGCCCGATCAAACATGAGTACAGACGCGGACACGTTTATGCAATGACAGGGGCAAAAAAGCCCCATATCATTATTGCTAGTAACTTAGTAAGGCGGCTGGGAAATCATCTTGATGACACCGACTGCATCGTTTTACCATCAGATATAAAAGTCAGACTGGAAGAGGCAAATTGCTATTACTATCCTGATGTAGCGGTGACTTGCGACGAAAGGGATACCTCAACTACTGAAGATTTCATTTTATATCCATCTTTAGTAGTTGAGGTATTGTCGCCCTCAACGGCAGCTTTTGACAGAGGCGATAAATTTGCAGATTACCAAACTTCTCCGAGTTTGCAAGAATACGTACTCATAACTCAATCAGAAATCAAAATTGAGTGTTTTCGCGTCAACGCTGAGGGAAATTGGGTTTCTCAGACTTACCGACAAGGAGAGGAGTTAGAGTTAACGAGTATAGATTTTCGCTGCCCGATCGCACAAGTTTATCAAAAAGTACCCGGCATGGTACTGTGATGTATGAAACCAGATTTTTAGTAGTAAATTTGTCTCGTCTCTAGGTGGCCAAGAATCTTAAACCAAGTTCGTAGTAGTAAATAGTTTAGTTTTTATTCACAAGCTAAATCAGGACGAAAGTCCTAATTACAAACCGCTCAATACTGAACTTGTTACTACTAACCGAAATGATAAATTACCAAGAAAAAAACAATGATTAAAATCTTACACCTTTCAGACATTCACATGGGCAGCGGCTTTTCCCACGGCCGGATTAATCCCGAAACTGGTTTAAATACGCGGCTGGAAGACTTCGCGGCGACGCTGAGTAAATGTATGGATAGAGCAATTTCTGAACCCGTAGATTTAGTCATATTCGGCGGCGATGCTTTCCCGGATTCGACGCCTCCACCGTTTGTAAAAGAGGCTTTTGCTCGCCAATTCAGCCGCTTGGTGGAGGCGCAAATTCCGACGGTTTTGTTAGTAGGAAATCACGACCAACATTCTCAGGGACAAGGCGGCGCGAGTTTGGGGATATATCGGACTTTGGGAATACCTAAGTTTATTGTAGGCGATCGCCTGGACACTCACCTGATTCAAACCCGCAGCGGGCCCGTACAGGTGGTAACATTGCCTTGGTTGACTCGATCGACCTTAATGACACGTTCCGAGACTGAAAGCCTGTCTATGGGCGATGTTAACCAATTATTAACCGAAAAACTGACGATCGCAATGGAAGGCGAAATCCGCCGCCTCAACCCCGACATACCAACCGTACTTTTAGCGCACTTAATGGCAGATAAAGCAAGTCTGGGCGCCGAACGTTTTTTAGCAGTTGGCAAAGGTTTTAACATACCCGTTTCCATGCTAACTCGCCCTTGTTTTGATTATGTTGCTCTCGGCCACGTACACAAACACCAAAATCTCAATGCTTCCAACAATCCGCCCGTAATTTATCCCGGAAGTATCGAACGAGTTGACTTTAGCGAAGAGAAAGAAGATAAAGGTTTTGTGTTAGTTAATTTGGAACGGGGGAAAGCAGAGTGGGAATTTTGCGCTTTGCCCGTGCGGGTGTTTCAGACGATTAAAGTGAATGTTTCCGAATCGGAAAATCCGCAAGCCGAGTTAGTTAAAGCTATTGGCAAGAAAGAGATACAAGACGCGGTTGTGAGATTAATTTACCAATTGCGATCGGAACAATTAGATTTAATCGACAACGCTGAATTGCACACACTTTTGGGGGAAGCGCACAGCTATACAATCCAGCCGGAATTAGTCAGTCAGTTAGCGAGGCCGCGTTTACCAGAATTGAATGCTAATAATAGTATAGAACCCTTAGAAGCTTTGAAAACTTATCTGGCAAGTCGCGAAGATTTGAAAGATGTTGCGGAGAGTATGTTAGAGGCGGCACAGGGTTTGTTGGGCGGGGCGGAGGAAGTTTTGGTCGAATTTTAGGTAGAATTTTAGGTAAGATAGGGTATGTAAATTTTCCCTACCACACAATCTCAGAAACCGGGTTTCTTCCTATATTTTTCGTACTCAACCCAAATGATTCGCAGAAACCCGGTTTCTCCCTACCACTCATTTACTTAGGATCGCGAATTAAAGAACTTACAATTTTAATTGTTATTGTGGGATGGGCGTCCCGCCCGTCCAAAAAAGACGGGCGGGACGCCCATCCCACAAACTTGTGGAAGTTATTTAATTCTCATTCCTTAACTTCAACCATCCCAAAAACTTCCCCTACAACCAACCGAGTTCCGTTGGCAAAATCCACCCCAGACTGCACCTTTTTCCCCGCCAACTGCACCTCCCGCAACAATAATAAACCATCACCGGTTTGGACGATCGCCCCCAACCCCTTCACAACCTTAACAACTTCCCCATTTGCGCCCGACAACTGGGCTAAAACAGGCCATTCGCGTTCCAAAACTCTCAAATCCGCTGGCATTTGCAGCCAATATTCCGGCCCGACGGGCACAGTAGCAATCACCTTCAGAGAATTGCCGCGAAAACTGGTTGTGCAATCCGGGAAAAAGCCCCTAACTTGATTGTGAAGGGCGATCGCACTTTTCGACCAATCCAGCACATAATCGGCACTCTTAATCATCGGCGCATAAGTCGCCTCAGCATCATCTTGAACAACAGCTTTAACCTTCTCGTCTCTCAATTTTACCAAAGTTTCTATCAACAAATCCGCCCCAACTTCCGCCAATCTATCCGCCAAAGAATCAGCATTATCCAACAGTGAAATACCAGCAAAAGCCTTCAACAGCATCGCCCCAGTATCCATCCCAGCATCCATCAGCATAGTAGTAATTCCTGTTGTCTTTTCCCCGTCAAAAAGACAGCGCTGAATCGGTGCCGCACCGCGATACTTCGGCAAAATTGAACCGTGAACGTTAACACAAGCCAAACTAGGAATATCCAGAATTTCTTGAGAAATAATTTGACCGTAAGCCACCACCACAAACACATCCGCCTCTGCTTCCCGCAACTTAGCAAGCGTTTCCGCATCCTTCTTAATTCGGCGCGGCTGCCAAACCGGGAGACTGTGATTTAAAGCCACATCTTTTACAGGTGAAGGCATCAATTGATTGCCTCTTCCCCGACGTTTGTCCGGCTGAGTCACCACACCCACCACCTCAAATTCTGGATGACTCAGCAAACTGGATAAAGTAGGAACAGCAAAGTCGGGAGTGCCAAAAAAGACAATTTTCATAGATTCTTCGTTATTAGTAAGTAGTCCTCAGTCATTACTCATTAGTCGTCAATTAGGTAATGGCAAAAAACCATAGTATATTATACAGACTATTCAGCGCGTAGCAGCTATGATACAAGCGAGTTTATGAGTATTTTCACTCACCGGGCTCGTGTAATATTTATTGGTCAGCTAAAACAATAATAGTTTGCTTCTAGATTATACACTTCGAGAATTGTTCCGAGTTGTGCGATCGGCAAAAAAAATCTCGATTGATACTCAGGTGCAGCCCAACTCGATCGCTCAAAACCAATGAGTTTTATAGACGCAATAACATTTGCATCTATGCTTCCCAAGTTAACTATAACTGTTTTAGTAAAAATTTTCATATGATGTACATTTTTTACTGCTAATTTCAATTTTAGCATATCTACTAGAACAGGAAAATAATTGTCGAATTTTCTGCTAAAACTCAGCCGCAGCTTATTTGCCGACACCGCCGAACAAGAAAACTTTATTCATGCCGTCACTAATCCCCAAGCTTTTAATTCTGCTATTTTGTGGCTGCAACCACAACCAACATAAAACCCATTTAATCTCGAAATTCCAGTTTCTTGGCAACCCCAATTTGTAGATAGACTAGCCTTAGAATACCAGCCGGGAAAACATTCCTTACATCAAGCAGGACATTACAACTGTCTCGACTTTTCCTCAATTTTCGCCGCCTCCACATTGTTAACAATACCCCAGCCAATCAAACTAATCTTAGATATGTGCGCCGCCCCCGGAGCAAAAAGTATATTTGCTTGGAAAACATTGAACCCAGAACTGCTGTTGTGCAACGAAGCCATAGGTAAACGCATGGGAATGCTTATCTCTAAGGAATGAGAATTAAATAACTTCCACTCTTGAAAGTGGGATGGGCGGGACGCCCATCCAAAAAGGACGGGCGTCCCGCCCATCCCACAATAACAATTAAAATTGTAAGTTATTTAATTCGCGAGCCTAATTTTAAACGCTGCCAAATTCAACCATCAGCCGCCGCCAACGTCGATTCAAAAATACTTGCCGAAAAGATGCCACAAACGGCTAATTTAGTAATAGTAGATGCTCCTTGTACTCGTCAATCACTCTTAGCAAAAGGAGACAAAGCACCAGGCTGCTTTCATCATGTCACCATCAACAGCAATGCCAATCGCCAAAAAATAATTTTAGCCAATTCTGCTAAAATTGTAGCGCCCCAAAGTTATCTTGCATACATGAACTGCACTTATTCAACAGCAGAAAATGAACAAGTCAGCGAAGGGCTGTTAAGCAAATTCCCCGAATTGGGGCCAGTCACTGTTCCTCATTTAGAAAAATATCGATCGCACCTGACAGAAATTCCTTGCTATCGGATGTGGCCGCAAGATAGACTAGGAGCAGGAGCTTTTACCGTTTTGTTTCAAAACACCTCGGATGGAGAGAGAAATCAGCTACCAGCAGATTTTCTAGATTTAGCTCGTTTTACTCTGTAATTATCCGCTTTTATTGAAAATGATTTTATCTCAATTCGCTACAGCAATTTACCGACAGCTACACAATGCGATCGCAGCATTTTTGAATTCTCTGAAATACAGTAGGGACAAGGCACTGCCAAGAGGTGACAACTTAACGTTAAACCGCTCGTCTCTATTGTTTGTATCAAAGTCTAGATCCCCCCTAACCAAGGGCGGGCACGGGGGCACCGCCCCTACTAAGGGGGGGACAAGAAATATTCTCAAAGTGGGTCTTATTAAAGGGGATTTAGGGGGATATAGACTCGACGAGAAGCGAGATTTATTATCGGTTTTGGTCTTAATTTTTCACGCCTTGGGACTGCCGTGTAACTACTCAAATGACAACCGCTATCGACTGCCAACCAAACGTGCAGCCTGCATTTTCCTAACTTTAAGTTTGCTAATATTAAGCGGCTGTCAAAACAGCAGAACCCCCGCCTCAAAAAACGGCGAACCGATCGAACTCACACTGTGGCACGGCATCAATCCCCCCCCAAATCGCGACGTATTTCAAGCCCTCACAGACAAATTCAACAAAACACATCCCAACATCCAGATCAAACCAATTTACATCGGTCAGCCCGACCAACAACTCCCAAAAATCCTAACAGCAATAGTTGGAAATGCACCGCCGGATTTGCTGTGGAATAGTCCTACAAGTGCCGGAAAACTAGCAGAACTAAACGCAATTGTGCCGTTAGAAAACTGGCTCGACAAATCGCCCCGGAAAGCCGAAATCTACCCGGCACTCTTCGAGTCAATGGAACTCGGCGGACACATTTGGTCAGTTCCCCTAGGCACAAACAACGTCGCCATATTTTACCGTCCCAGCTTATTTGCAGCAGCAGGAATCAAAAAAGTGCCCCAGAATTGGGCGCAATTAAAGCAAACAGCCCGATCGCTCACGCGAGATACCAACGGAGACGGCCGCACAGACCAACACGGCATAGTGCTCCCCCTAGGCAAAGGAGAATGGACAGTATTTACCTGGCTGCCATTCATGTTCAGCGCAGGGGGCGAACTCAAAGGCGAAATACCTCAAAGTCCTATACCCCAAATAGATAATCCCGGTTCTCACGCCGCCTTAGAATTGTGGAGCGACTTGTTAAAAGAAGGTTCAGCAATATTGTCAGCACCCGAACGCGGTTACGAACTCGACAACTTCATCGCCGGGAAAGTCGCCATGCAAATCACCGGGCCGTGGACGCTAGCACAGTTGCAGCAAAGCGCGATCGACTACGCAGCAATGCCTTTACCCATCCTCAAACGCCCCGCAGCCGTCGTAGGGGGTGAAAACCTATTTTTAATGAAAACCTCGCCAGAACGAGAGCGAGCAGCCCTAGTATTCTTAGAATACGTTATAGGTGAAGAATTCCAAACAGCATGGGCATTGGGAACAGGTTATTTACCCATTAACTTAAAATCGAGACAGAGCCAAGCTTATCAAAGCTTTGTGGAAAAAAACCCTGTTTTGCAAGTATTTTTAGAACAAATGAACTCAGCCAGAGCGCGACCAATTATATCAGGTTACTCCCGCCTATCAGAAAACCTCGGTCGCGCCATAGAGGCAACCCTTCTCGGCCGCAACTCCCAAGACGCCCTTAAAGAATCTCAAGAGCGTTTGACACTAACCTTAGATATTGCAACAGCCAAAGAGAAATAGACCAGAAAAAATATTGTTTTTCTGTAAATTATCCGCTTTCACTGTATCCAAGCGAAAGACTTGAAGCCTCGATTGATTGGTTAAAAATCTAGTGAAAATCACTACCGCCTGCAGTTCTAATCAGAAACCGTGTTTATTGACCCAAACTTACCGAAAAGCAGAGATTTTACGTCTCTGTTATTGGTATTTTAGGTATTTTAGGTATTTTAGGTATTATTGAGCATGGTGCAAGATGTTAGGGTGCATTGAGTTACGATCGCCCGACACAAAAAGACACCCGCTGTCGCTCGGTAATAAATTTTTAACAAAAACCAAAATTTACAAACCAATTGCTTAGCCATTAGAGATATATTTACAAAAAAGCGATACTCCCGAAATTCATGGGCAGATTTGATCCAACAAAAAAACCGCTCCCTCAACGGCACCACAAAAAGTTAGCTCAAAAGCTTCTCCCAGTACCTACCACCCATGACCTACCATCACCTAATAGAAACATTTTCTCTACCCTCTGCCTGTCCCGTGCCACATACTGAGACCCCAACAACAGTCCACCTTTTCCCCAAACGACCATGCAGACAAAGTTCCTTAATGCAATCAAAGGACATTCCTGGCGGTACTTCCTCGCAGTAGGCACGATCGCCCTGGTCTACTATTGGGCGTCGCAATTCGCCATTTCCACCCTCACCCTCAGTTCAGAAATTTACCCGATGTGGCCAGCAGCAGGAATTGCCCAAGTCGCCCTGCTGCTGTTTGGGCGGCAACTGTGGCCGGGAATCGCGATCGGAGGCTTCCTGTTCAGCATGAACGTACCGTCGGCAAACATCGCCACGGCATTGATATCGGCAGGCGCCAGAAGCCTGCAAGCGTGGACGGGAACTTATCTACTCCAAGGCCTTAACTTTAGCGCCGGGCTCGATCGGCTCAAAGACGTTTTAGGAATAGTCGGACTAGCAGCCTTGGGATCTACCCTGATCAGCTCCACCATCGGCAGCATCCTCGTATGCCTGAGTGGTATATCTAGCTGGAGCGATTTTGGCACGATTTGGGGGACTTGGTGGGTCGGAGACGCCATGGGAATTGTGCTCGTCGCCCCGCTGCTACTGACGTGGCAACAATTGCCCAAAGTCCCCACCCATCGCAAACAGATAGCTGAACGAGCGATTTGGCTGCTGCTGCTACTAGCAGTCGGCTGGCTCGTCTTTTGCTCCCGCACCCGCGCCGCCTACGCCCGCTATCCCCTCGAATACCTACCATTTCCCCTAGTAGTTTGGGCTGCCTTTCGATTCGGTCAGCGCTACACCGCCCTCTCCAACTTCATCCTCTGCGGCTTCGCCATCTGGGGTATCGCCCGAGGCAGCGGCCCCTTCCTCAAACACGCCAGCAGTATCCCCCAAGCACTGTTATCCCTGCAAGCCTTCATCGCCGTCATCGCCGTCACCGGCTTAGTCTTAGCTGCCACCGTCGCCGAACGCCACCAAGCAGAAGTCTCCCTGCGCGCCAGCGAAGCCAGCCTCGCTAACGCCCAACGCATCGCCCAGCTAGGCAACTGGGACTTAGACCGCAACGCCCAGCAATTGCGATGGTCAGAGGAAATTTACCGCATCCTGGGACAGGAACCCGGAACTTTTGAACCCAGCCTGGAAGCCTTCTTGGAATACGTGCACCCGGAAGACAGAGAATTAGTCAGAACCTCGATCGAAGCCGCTTTATTTCAGCAACAGCCTTACAGCATCGACTACAGGCTCATACTTCCCGACGGTAGCAACCGCACCGTCTACGAACAAGCCGCCGTCACCTCCCTCTACATCACCAGCACCGTCCAAGACATTACAGACAGAAAGCAAGCCGAAGCCGCCCTGCGTTCTTCAGAAGAAAGATTTTCCAAAGCCTTTCACGCCTCCCCAGTCGGGATCAGCATCTGCACCCTCACAGACGGATGCTTCCTCGATGCCAACGAAAGCTTTTTGCGCTCATTAGGCTGGCTGCGGCACGAATTTCTCGGCCGCACTCCCAGCGACTTAGGAATATTTGTCAATTCAGAAGACGGGGGGCGGCTCGCCCAGATTTTGCAATCACAAAATTCGATCAGCAACCAAGAAATCAAAATTCGCACCAAAGCCGGCGAAGTGCGCGACTGGCTGCTGTCAGTGGAACTCATCCACCTCGGCAGCACTCAGTGCGTTTTAATCATGACCACCGACATCACCGAACGCTTGCGTTCCGAAGAATTCCGCCGCGCCGCATTAGCCGCCGAAGCTGCAAATAGATCCAAAAGCATTTTTCTCGCCAACATGAGTCACGAACTCAGAACCCCCCTCAACGCCATCATCGGCTACAGCGAGATCCTGCAAGAAGACGCCCGAGACCTCGGTGCCGAAGAGTTCATCGACGACCTCCAGAGAATTAACACGGCCGGCCAGCACCTACTCGCGCTGATTAAAGATATTCTCGACTTGACCAAAATTGAAGCAGGCCGCATCGACTTCGACCTCGAAACCTTCACCATTTCAACTCTGGTTGAGGAAGTAGTTGCCACGATCGCGCCGATGGCAGACAAAAATAGCAATATTGTAGAAATACAATGCCCCGATGATATTGGCTCAATGCAGACCGACTTGACTAAACTCCGGCAGTCTCTGCTCAACATCCTCAGCAATGCCGCGAAATTTACTTGCTCCGGCGCGATTACCTTCGCCGTTACCCGATCCGTCGAACCCCCTGCCGACTCTGCAAAGAAAGGCAAAAAACTTGGAGCGTATAGAGGAGGTGGCCAAAATGAAAATAGCTTGTCTCTATTATCTTCCGCTCAAGATTGGATCATTTTTACGGTCAAAGATACCGGCATTGGCATGAGTCCCGAACAGTTAGCCAGAATCTTTGAGCCTTTCACCCAAGCAGATTCCTCAACTACTAAAAAGTACGGCGGCACTGGTTTGGGGCTGACGATTACTAAGAAATTCTGCGAAATGATGGGCGGAGACATTACCGCATTCAGCGAGGTGGACAAAGGTTCTACCTTTACTATTCGGCTGCCAGCTATTTTCACCGACCTTTCAATCTCAACCGAAAAGTCTGACAAATAATAATTTATTGACATTTCTTTTCGAGCGTGGCCGGTTTTATTAGCCTCCGCAATTTGCTGATTCTTTCCCTAGCGGGTATCGAGATTTTAAACATATAGCCAAATCATTAAAGCAGTTAGGATATAATTAGCGCCGTTTAAAAAGTTTTGGAGAACACAGATGCTCAATAGGCTTTTCGATCCAACCTAAGATTTGCTTGCTCCCGTAGCTTTCGACTAACTGTATAGCTGCGTATATATAATATTATTAATTAAAAAGATATACTGTAGAAAGTTGCCTACAAAGTGCCAGAAAATATGCACCCCCACCTCCAGCGCCAACTCGAACAGCTCGGTTTAGTCGGCGAGTCTCCTCCTCCCACTGCTGAGCAGTGGCAGCTTTTATTAGAGCAGGTAAGTTGTAGCTATGACAAAGCTCAGAGTCAGCAAGAACTTCAGCAGCAGGATTGCTTGAACAACGAGACAGTGGCGTTAAAGGATTTAACAGACTCGCCCCAGTCTCCTCAAGACTCTCCAACAGCTTCAGAATTCGATCGACTGCGGGCGAGTGTCAACAGTTGGGGAGCGGGATTGTGTATCCTTGACGCAAAGGGCTGTGTAATCTCGGTGAATCCAGAGGCCGAACGCTTGCTGGGATGGCGAGAGTCGGAACTTGCAGGCGTTTCCCTGCTAGAGCGCATCGGGAAGCAAAACAAAGGCAACAAATCCCAAGTTTTGACGGAGCCGAAACAGTCGGCAAGCAAGAGTGAAGATAGGCCGATCGCACCTACACTAGATTTACAACAGGCGATCGCTTCGGGTCAACCTTGCAACAATTGGGACGACGAGTTTTTGTGTCGCGACGGCAAGATTTTACCAGTTTCCTATTTTTTCCATCCCGCCGTTGAGGGCAGCGAAATATCAGTCTTGGTGTTTTTTGACATTTTTGACATTAGAGAACACAAGCAATCGCTCTCGATACTGCAAGCAGTTCTAAAATCTACAGATGCAGGAATTTTGGCGGTTGACAGAAACGGCAATATATGTAATTATAATCAGAATTTTCTAGAGATGTGGGGTTTGTCCGCCAGCCAAGGAAAGTTGAGCCGATCGACCTTCGGCACACTAAAAAACACGATCAAAACAGGATTCCCCTTCGACAGGGAACAATTAAAAGACCCGCAAAGATTTCTCCAAAACGTGATCAAAGTGTCGGCAGATTCAGATACTCAAATCAGCGAATTATTAGAATTTAAAGACGGGAAAATTCTTGAATTAAATTCGTTGCCCTCAAAATTAGGAGCGAAAACAGTCGGTAGAGTCTGGAGCTTTCGAGACGTTACAAAACTCAAAAAAGTAGAACAATCTTTGCAGTATCGAATAGAATTCGCTCAATTGATTGCCCGTTTGTCAACCCATTTTATCAGCCAGCCCTTATCAGAAATAGACAAAGGTATCGATCAAACCCTGGAAGCGATCGCCACCTTGAGCGGGTTTGACCGCAGTTACATCTACCTGTTATCATTCGACAAAACCCGCGCCGATAAAACCTACGAGTGGTGCGGCGAAAGCATTCCGGCAGTCAAAAACAGCACCGACAAACCAATAGACATCGCACAAATCCCTTGGATTGCAGAAAAGCTCGATCGCGCCGAATGCCTCTATATTCCAGAAATTGGCGAAATCCCGCCCTCAGCAAAAGCCGAAATTGCCTATTTTATCGGTAAAAATCCAGCCCAATTCCAGACAGACTCCCCATCCCAAACAGTCAATCAAACAGCAACCGCCTCAATACCTGCAATGGGCGCTTCCATCAATAAATTAGAATCACAAAAACAGCTAAAAAATATCCAATCGCTGATAATTATTCCCCTAATTGGTTGTAGTAAAAACCTAGTAGGATTTCTCGGATTCGAGGGCTTAAAGCAAACAGCAGGTCGAGCAACCGAAATATCCACAATATCCACACAGCTAAAAATGGTAGGAGAAATGCTCGCCAATGCCCTAGAGCGCAAGCGAGCAGAAGCAGCCTTGAGACAATCCGAAACAAAATACCGCAGCATCTTTGAAAACGCAGTCGAAGGCATATTCCAGACAACGCCTTCCGGGTACTACCTCAGCGGCAATAGCGCACTAGCCCGAATTTACGGCTACGAATCCAGTACCCAAATGCTCGCCGAACTCACCGATATCAACCATCAATTTTACGTGAACCCCAATCGGCGCGCCGAGTTTATGACCGAATTGGGCGCGCGCGGCCAAGTGTCAAAATTTGAATCCCAAATATACCGCCGAGACGGTAGCACAATCTGGATTTCCGAAAACGCCCGCAGCATCTGCGACGAAAGCGGCAGCGTTTTGTACTACGAAGGCACAGTCCAAGACATCACCGATCGCAAACAGGCAGAATCCGCCATGCAGTTGGCCCTAGAAGCAGCAGAATCAGCCAACCGGGCAAAAAGCACATTTCTCGCCAACATGAGCCACGAACTTCGCACACCGCTCAATGCCATCATCGGCTACAGCGAAATGCTCCAAGAAGAAGCCGAAGAATTGGGCGATGAAGCTTTCGTCCCCGACCTCGAAAAAATCTGCAGCGCCGGCAAACACCTGCTGTCGATGATCGACGACATCCTAGATATCTCTAAAATTGAAGCAGGTCGAATGGATCTCTACTTAGAAACCTTCGACATCCATACCTTAATTGAAAGTGCTGTTGCCACGGCCAGGCCGCTGGTCGAGAAAAACGGTAATACCCTAGAAGTGTACTTTCCAGACAACCTCGACACCATGCACGCGGACATGACCAAAGTGCGGCAAGTGCTGCTTAACTTGCTCAGCAACGCTGCCAAGTTCACACAAAACGGGAGAATTGCGATCGGAGTAGAAAGATTTAAAAATGAACAATTAAAAATGAAAAATCAAGAGGAATCTTCCCAAATTTTAATTTCCAACTCCGAATTTTTAAGTTTCCGCGTCGCCGACACCGGCATCGGCATGACAAAAGAGCAATTGCAGCAAGTTTTCCAACCTTTCACCCAAGCTGATGCCTCGACTACTCGCAAGTACGGCGGCACCGGTTTGGGACTAGCAATCAGCCAGCGCTTCTGTCAAATGATGGGCGGCAGCATAGAAGTCAGCAGCATCTTGGGCTCCGGCACCACTTTCACCGTGCTCTTGCCCAGCGCCATCAAACAGCCGGAAATCCCCAACAAAGTCCACGACAGCACAAACCCTCCCGACGCCCCCGCTATCGGCACGGTGCTGGTAGTTGACGACGACCCGATCTCGCGGGATTTAATCCAGCGCGCCCTCAGTCGCCAAGGACTGCACGTAGAAGTCGCCGGCGGCGGCGAGCAAGCTCTCCGGCTGGCTAAGCAACTACGGCCAGACGCCATTACCCTGGATGTGATTATGCCCGGAATGGACGGCTGGGCGGTACTCTCAGCGCTGAAGGCAGATCCTGACCTTGCCGAAATTCCCGTAATCCTGCTATCCTTTGTGGGCAACAAAAGCCTCGGCTTTGCATTGGGTGCCTCGGACTACCTCACCAAACCAGTGGACGGCAAACGGCTGGCTGCCTTGTTGAACAAGTACCGACGCGACCAAGACGGCGTTGCAAGTAACAATTTGACCTGTCAGATTCTAATTGTGGAAGACGACGTTGCCACGCGCGAAATACTGCGATGCGTACTAGAAACACAAGGCTGGGCAGTAACGGAAGCTGATAGCGGACGCGCTGCTCTCGATCGGCTAAAAGTTGCTCGCCCGCACCTGATATTACTGGATTTGATGTTGCCAGAAATGGATGGTTTTGAGTTGATCGGGGAAATTCGCAAATCCCATTCGGGAGATCCTATACCGATTGTTGTGATCACGGGGAAAAATTTGACACCGACCGAAAGCCAGCAGCTAAACGGCTACGTCGAGCGGGTGCTACAAAAGGGAGTCTACAGTTGCGATACTTTGTTGCGCGATGTTCGCTCTATAGTCAATGACAGGTTCGATCGCAGGTACGACTCGAAAGGCAAGGAGAACACCAATGGCTAAAATCCTGTTGGTCGAAGATAACGAAATGAATAGGGATATGCTTTCCAGGCGTCTGGCCCGCAAGGGACACGAGGTCTTTATTGCTGTTGACGGTGCTGAGGGAGTGTCGATGGCGCTCGCGAAAGTACCGGATTTGATTCTGATGGATATGAGTCTGCCGGTTCTCGACGGGTGGCAAGCAACGCAGCAAATTAAGGCGGCTTCTGAAACTAGCACGATTCCGGTGATTGCGCTGACGGCTCACGCAATGGCGGGCGATCGTGAAAAGTGTATTGCCGCCGGCTGCGACGACTACGACACCAAACCGGTCGAGTTTCCTCGACTTTTGGGTAAGATTGAACTGCTTCTAAAAAAGGCTATGACATGAAAGGTGACGAGGGCAGCGTGCTGGTTGTTGACGACAATGAGGTAAACCGCGATTTGCTGGCCCGCCGACTTCAGCGTCAAGGCCACGTGGTGACTGTTGCTGAAGATGGTCTGCAAGCTCTGGAAATGTTGCGAAGCGATCCTTTTGATTTAGTTCTCCTAGACATTATGATGCCGCAAATGAACGGCTATCAGGTGCTGGAAAATCTGAAGGCGGACGAAAAGTTGCGCTACATCCCGGTGATTATGATTTCGGCGGTGGACGATATCGACAGTATCGTTCGGTGTATAGAGTTGGGGGCGGAGGATTATCTTTCTAAACCGTTCAATCCGGTATTGCTCAAGGCTCGGATTAGCGCTTGTCTGGAAAAGAAGCGGCTGCGGGATAAGGAACAGGCCTATTTACACGAGTTGGCTCAGGAAAAGGAAAAGTCCGAGCGTTTGCTGTTAAATATTTTACCGAGGGCGATCGCACAGCGCCTGAAACACGGGGAAATTACGATCGCAGACAGTTTCGCTGAGGTGACAGTGATGTTTGCCGATTTGGTCGGTTTTACTAAGCTTTCGGCTCATTTATCGCCTGCCCAATTGGTGGAGTTGCTCAACGAAATTTTTTCGGCTTTTGACGAGTTGGCCGAGCGCTACGGACTTGAGAAAATTAAGACGATCGGCGATGCTTATATGGTGGTTGGCGGTTTGCCGACGCCCAGCGAGGATCACGCCGAGTCGATCGCCGAAATGGCGCTGGAAATTCAAGCAGCAATGACTAAGATGCGTACCAAGGGAGGTCAGCCGCTCAGCATCCGCATCGGCATCCACACAGGCCCGGTAGAAGCTGGGGTAATCGGTACTAAAAAATTTACTTACGATTTGTGGGGAGATACGGTAAATACAGCTTCCCGGATGGAATCTCAAGGCGTCCCCGGCAGCATTCAGGTGACAGTTGCTACCTACGAACGCTTGCGGGGTAAGTACGTTTTTGAGGAGCGCGGCGTGATTCCAGTGAAGGGGAAAGGCGATATGATGACTTATCTGCTTGTGGCCCGAAACGCTTAATTAATCATTGGGCATTGGCCAAACAGGGCATTGGGCATCGGTAACTAATATCAACAGTCAACAGTCAACAGTCAACAGTCAACAGTCAACAGTCAACAGTCAACAGTCAACAGTCAACAGTCAACAAATCATCAAATGAGCGTAAATTCTAACCTTTTAATGTACGCCCAATGGGCGGGAATTCTGACAGCAGCTTTGGCTATTCTAACAGTTATAGCATTTATCTTCAAATGGGGTTTTCGCTTCCGATTGGTAGGAGTGACCAGCTTTATGGGAGTAATTGCTGCGAGTATATTCGGTCTGGGTTTAGGACTGTTTTCTCGTACAGAAATTCCTGGTGCGGTGCGCTATTCTTTAGTTTACGATACAGGCGGCGCTCAAACAGTAGTTACCGTGCCACCTACGATCACCGAATCGGAATTAGAAGCAACGATGCAGCAAGCGGCTGCGGATTTGTACTCTCCAGGGCGCTCTGGGCGCGGCAGAGACTACATGACAATCCGGGTTCGTACAGTGGTACATCCTGAACCTGGGCTGTCGCAGCCGCTGTTTTTGGGCGAGGTGAGGCGATCGCTCGCGACTCGTTATGATGACAAAATGGCGATCGAAATCTTCCCCGAAAAAGTTGCTATTCTGAAAAAGTATCAAGCTTAAAAATAGGGTGCTGCAGCATTCTTAGGACTTACGCATGGGAGAGCAGAAACCGGGTTTTTTACAAAAATACTTCGTTGTAACGCGCAGATTCGGTAAAAAACCCGGTTTCTTTAGTCGTAGTGCGTAAGTGATGAAAAAATAATTTGGAATCGCTACTACACAAACAAAGTCCGCGCAACGCGAGACTAAGAAACTAATCGTTTCCAAGCAAAGCCTGGTAACGCAGAACCGGAGGATATGGCTGCAACTTTAGGGATTATTTAAAAAATGATTGCAACCACCAAACAAAAATTAAAATTTAACGAATTTATTGCTATTTGCCCGGAAGATGGTATTTATGAATTGGTGAACGGAGAGATTGTCAAAATGGCAACTACCAGAAATCCCGATGACGTGGCTGAATTTACAGACAGACAGTTTTATCGAGAGTGCGATCGGCTGAAACTCAACAATGTAGTAAAACGAGGCATCACGATTAAAACTACCACAAAAGAAGGTATAGAACAAGGACGAGTTCCTGATGTCAGTGTTATCGATCGAACTTTGTGGCGCGATGAACGCAAATCCTATACCGCACTCGAATCGCCGATTCAGTTAGCAGTGGAGGTAGTATCAACTAATTGGGAAGATGATTATGTTGATAAGCTAGATGAACATGAACGCTTGGGGATTGCTGAATACTGGATTATTGATTATTTAGCAATTGGCAAAAGAGAGTATTTGGGAAACCCGAAAAATCCGACGGCATTTGTTTTTTCGCTAGATGCTGAAGGCAAATATCACCGCACTCAGTTTATAGAGAATGAACAAATTGTTTCGCCCACTTTTCCAGAATTAGTGCTGACGGCGGCTCAGGTATTATTAGCCTAGTTGGGTTGTGTTAGTCTGGAGCAATATTGAACTTGCAAAAAATCCTTTAAGATTATTAAGATTTTCATCGGCTGATTAAAGGGATTAAGCAATTTCAAGAGAGTCTTGCACAATTTGAGCCATGAGGTGAGAAATAATGGATTGGAATGAACTGTACAATTTAGGCTTAGGCTTGTTTGAAAAAGCAACCGCTTTTTTCGACGAAGCTTTAGAAATGAAACCCGATCCCGAAGCCTGTTACAATCAGGGCGTTGCACTGGGTAATTCAGGGAAATTTCAAGAAGAGCTAGCCTCCTATGACAAAGCCTTAAAAATCAAACCTGATTATCACCAAGCCTGGAGCGATCGGGGCGGTGCGCTGGGTAATTTAGGAAGATTGGAAGAAGCGATCGCCTCCTTTGACAAAGCGTTAGAAATCCAACCGAGCTATCACGGAGCCTGGTTCAATCGGGGTACTGCACTGCTTTATTTAGGAAGAACTGAAGCAGCGATCGCCTCCTTCGACAAAGCCTTAGAATTCAAAGCAGATGATTACTCAGCATGGTCTAATCGGGGAGTTTCACTGTATAACTTAGGAAGATTTGAAGAAGCAGTAGCTTCCTACGACAAAGCCTTAGAATTCAAACCAAATTTTGACTACGCTTGGAGCAATCGGGGCAATGCAATGAATAGTTTAGGCTTGTTTGAAGAAGCGATAGCTTCATGCGACAAAGCCGTAGAATTCAAACCAAATTATTACGAAGCTTGGTTCAATCGGGGCAATGCACTGCTTTATTTACGAAGATTTGAAGCAGCGATTGCATCTTACGACAAAGCTTTAGGAATCAAACCAGATTATCACGAAGCCTGGGGCAATCGGGGCAATGCACTGGGTAATTTAGGAAGATGGGAAGAAGCGATTGCATCTTACGACAAAGCCTTAGAATTCAAACCAGATTCTCACGAATCCTGGAACAATCGGGGCAATGCACTGGGTATTTTAGGAAGATGGGAAGAAGCCCTCGCCTCCTGCGACAAAGCCTTAGAAACCAAACCTGATTTTCACGAAGCCTGGACTAATCGGGGCTATGCACTGGGTATTTTAGGAAGATGGGAAGAAGCCCTCGCCTCCTACGACAAAGCCTTAGAAACCAAACCTGATTTTCACGAGGCCTGGACTAATCGGGGCTATGCACTGGGTATTTTAGGAAGATGGGAAGAAGCGACCGCCGACTACGACAAAGCCTTAGAAATCAAACCTGATTTTCACGAAGCCTGGTACAATCGGGGTTCTGCAATGTATAAATTAGGAAGATTTGAAGAAGCGATCGCCGACTACGAAAAAGCCTTAGAAATCAAACCTGATTCATACGAAGCCTGGAACAATCGGGGCATTGCACTAGCTAATTTAGGCAGATGGGAAGAAGCGATAGCCGACTACGACAAAGCCTTAGAAATCAAACCAGATTATGACGAAGCATTCTATAATAAAGCTTGCTGCTATGCGTTACAGAGTCAGATTGACCAAGCGATTCAGAATTTGCAGCAAGCCATCAATCTGAATCCTGACAAATACCGAGAAATGGCAAAAACTGACTCTAATTTTGATAGCATTCGATCGCACCCTCAATTTCAAACCTTGATTCAAGGATAGAGATTTGTCGTTGGGTGGGGGCGGGTTTATGAGGTTGTTAGTTATTGGCAGAAATTGTTGGCGAACCCGCCCCTACAGCATCACAAATACACACTATTTCTTAGTCCGCGTAGGCGGAGATTGTTTGTGTAGACGCGGTTTCAACCGCCTGGTTATCTGAATAAATAGTACAATTAAACTTAGATACTTCTCGGAGACAACGACTATGCAAGTCACAACCCAAGAAATCATTTATCCTTCCAGCGACGGTCAACCAATGGCAGAAAGCACAATTCAATACGAATTAATTGTCAAAATCAAAGAAGGTTGCGAATCGCTGTTTAAAGATGACCCAAACGTTTTTGTTGCTGCCGATTTACTGTGGTATCCAGTTGAGGGGAAACCGGAAATTTCTCAAGCACCTGATACGATGGTGATATTTGGGAGGCCAAAGGGCGATCGCCCTTCCTACATACAACATCGAGAGGATAATATTGGCCCTCAAGTCGTTTTTGAGATTCGCTCCCATAACGACAGCAACACTAAAATGAATAAAAAACTTTCATTTTACCAGCGTCATGGGGTTGAGGAGTATTACCTTTACGATCCACAAATAAATGAACTGGAAGGTTGGCAAAGAATTGAGGGAAATTTAGAAGTTATTGAGCCGATGGAGGGATGGATTAGTCCGAGATTAGGTGTGCGATTTGAGTTGGGAGAAGATGGGTTAGAAATTTATCGACCTAATGGAGAAAAGTTTCTTTCCTATGCGGAATTAGAAGAAGAGAGGTTATTAGATCGCCAGCGCCTACAACAAGAGTCTCAAAGAGCCGAACAAGCCAATCAAAGAGCCGAACAAGCCAATCAAAGAGCCGAACAAGCAGATCAAAGGGCCGAACAAGCCAATCAAATTGCTCAACGTTTAGCAGCTAAATTGCGCGAATTGAACATCGATCCAGATAGCATTTAACCCCGAATAAATGCTCAGAAGCCCGGTTTGTTTGAAAAATGTCGTTTGTGGCGATCGCGGTTATTTGTGCTTTTAACGTAATCCTGTCAGCCCGATCGCCCTTTCCTCTTTTCTACGCAGTCAATCGATTTTGGATTTTAGATTTTAGATTTTAGATTTTAGCATTGACCCCACGGATAAATTCGGGGCCTTGTATCCTGGATGGTTTCGGTCAGCTCAAAAAAATAGTATTAATCTATACCTACCAATCCCAGCTCTAGAATTATAATAAAAAAAATTGAAAAAGTCCCCAAATTCCTGTAAAATTGCCATAAATAACCAAATAGGATCGATCGAAAGCACTCAAAGGCGAAAAAGATCGCATATAAAAAAGAAAAGAATCAATTAGACAGAAAATAATGAGGTGAAACCCCTTGCAAAAATTAGCCAGCATAGAAAAGCCGATCGACTCAGGGGAAAAATCCATAGCAGTCAACACCCAAAAGGCTCAAACCTGGTACGAACGCGGCAACGCCCTAGAAGCAATGGGACGATTCCAAGCTGCGATCGAATCCTGGGAAGAAGCGATCGAACTTGAACCAAAATTTTATGAAGCCTGGTACAACCAAGGCGTAGCCCTCAAAAAATTGGGCCAGCTAGAAGAAGCGATCGCAGCCTACAACCAATCCCTAAAAATCAAACCAAACAATCCCCAAGCGTGGTACAATCGAGCCAACGTTTTGCGGAAGCTCAACAGACTCTCAGAAGCGATCGCATCCTACGAAAAGGCGATCGAAGTCAAGCCCAGCTACCCCGAAGCTTGGACGAACCGCGGCAACACCCTCGTCAGCTTAGAAAAATTATCAGAAGCGATCGCATCCTACGAGAAAGCTATAGCAATCAAACCAGACTACTGCGAAGCTTGGTACAACAAAGCATTTGCCCTGAGAAAATCCGACGAAAATACAGCCGCGATCGCCTCCTTCGACAAAGCGATCGAACTCAAACCAGACTTGCATCAAGCCTGGTACAACCGCGGCTTAGCCCTAGCCGATGAAAAACTCTACCCGGAAGCCGTCGCCTCCTACGACAAAACACTGCAACTGCGGCCGAATTCTGCCGAAGCTTGGAACAAACGCGGCAGGGCGATCGCACAAATGGGACAATTTGAATCAGCGATCGCATCCTGGGACAAAGCCATCGCACTCAACCCAAACGACAGCGAAACCTTTTACAACCGTGGCTTAGCCTTCGCCAACTTACAACGCTTTGATGAAGCAGTCGCCTCTTGGGACAAAACCGTAGAGTTGCAGCCAGACAACACCGAAGCCTGGTACAACCGCGCCATCGCCCTCAAAAAAATTCAACGATTTACCGAAGCGATCGCCTCCTACGATAAAATCATCGCACTCACACCCGACGATCCAAACCTTTACTATCAAAAAGCTTGCATTTACGCCATGGAAAAAGAAGCAGGCGAGCTCACAAACAGCCAGGAACTTGTTGCCACCAGCATCCGGCTGGCGATCGAAAACTTATCCAAGGCGATCGAACTCAATCCGCATAAATACCGGAAATTGTGCAAAAATGACTCTAAATTGCGTACAATACGGGAAGAAGTGCGGTTTTTAGCTTGATTTCAGGGTAGCTATGATTGATGGATACGGATGCCGCACTGCAACCTTTGTAGGCAAAACAGCACCATAAACGCCCATCATGCAAACCCTAGACAAAACTCAAGCAAAATTCGCTCAACTGGCAGCCCACCTCAGAGAAGTTAATGACATCGAATCAGTCTCGTCACTGCTGCATTGGGATCAAGCAACTTATATGCCCGCCAAAGGTGCAAGTGCCAGAGGCCGCCAGTTAGCTACACTTAAACAAATATCCCACGAAAAATTTACAGATCCAAAAATAGGTGAACTCCTAGAAGACTTGCGTTTCTACGAACAAACCCTGCCCTACGACTCCACCGCAGCCAGCCTGATCCGCATAGCCCGCAGAGACTACGATCGCGCCTCCAGAGTCCCCGCAACCTTCATGTCCGCACTCTGCCGCCACCAAGCCGACTGCTACGAAGCTTGGGCCGCGGCCAGGGCAGCCAACAACTTCGCAGCCGTTGAGCCGTATCTCGAAAAAACCCTAGAATTAAGCAGGCAATACGCCGATTTTTTTCCCGGCTACGAACACATTGCCGATCCTTTGATCGATCGTAGCGACTACGGCATGAAAGTATCGCTGTTGCGCCCGCTTTTCGCCAAACTGCGTCAAGAATTAGTGCCGATAGTCGAAGCCATCACCTCGCAACCTCCCGCCGACGACTCCTGCTTGCACCAAGACTTCCCAGAATCCCAGCAACTAGAATTCACCCGTAAAGTCGTAGAACGCATGGGGTACGACTTCCAACGGGGACGGCAAGACACCACCCTGCACCCGTTCATGACCAACTTCTCCATAGACGACGTGCGAATTACCACCCGCGTCTATGAAGACCACCTGGATCAAGCACTCTTCAGCAGCATCCACGAAGCCGGACACGCCCTCTACGAACTCGGAAATTCCCCGGAATTTGAAGGTACCCTTCTGGCAGGTGGCATTTCCTCCGGCGTCCACGAAAGTCAATCGCGACTTTGGGAAAATATGGTCGGGCGCAGCCGCGGTTTTTGGGAATGTTTCTATCCGCAACTCCAAGGCATATTTTTGCGACAGTTGGGACACGTATCCACTGACGCATTTTACCGGGCCATTAACAAAGTCTCGCGATCGCTCATCCGCACCGATGCCGACGAAGTAACCTACAACCTCCACGTCGCCATCCGCTTTGACCTAGAATTGGCAATGGTAGAGGGAAAACTAGCAGTCCGAGACCTCCCTGAAGCCTGGAACGAACGCTATAGAACCGACATCGGCGTTGTCCCCGCCACAGACAGCGAAGGCGCGATGCAAGATGTTCACTGGTATGTTGGTACGATCGGCGGAATGTTCCAAGGTTACACCCTCGGCAACTTGATGAGCGCCCAATTCTACGAAACAGCAGTAAAACTCAATCCTGAAATTCCCGTAGAAATAGAACGGGGCAATTTTAGCGTACTCCACAACTGGCTAAAACAAAACATCTACCAGCACGGCCGTAAATACACCGCTGTCGAATTGATCGATCGCGTTACCGGTTCACCTTTAACTATCGATCCCTTTATCCGTTACATTCGCCACAAATACGGGGAATTTTATGTCATTTGAGGGATAGCAATGTAAAATTGCAGGCTTTTAAATTACCTAAAAAAAACAGGCGATACTAACTTGTATCGCCCCCCCCTTAGAGCGAATCTCAAAGAAGATATAAAATTAAGGGGCTACCTATATCAGAACTGTTTCAGGCTGTTATGGCCAGCGACAAAAAATCCGACTTGCGTCAGTTTGCCAGCAATTGACGCGCTTTGGGCAACAAATATTTGCTGCGAAACGATATAGTTAACACTTTTGTTGCCTACTGCACCAAATAGGAAAAGCCCGAACAGTTTTATCAATCTTCCCTAAATTCAACGTAGTGCCGCCGGGAGTCAACGAAAGTGTCTACTTTCCCTACACGCGGATAGAAGACCGGGTGCAAGGCGATCGCGATCGGCCGGGCGAACTGCTGTTTACTCTAGAAGACCCCGAACAAGTTTTTGGATAACTCGACGATCCGCACAAGCGCCCTTTATTTTCGATGGCCCGGCTCGATCGCATTAAAAACCTGACCGGCTTAGCAGAATTGTTTGGAAAAAGCCAGGAATTGCAAGAAAAATGCAACTTAATTCTAGTAGCTGGCAAGTTGCGGGTCGAAGAAACCGAAGACTACGAAGAAGCAGAAGAAATTAAAAAACTCTACGCAATTATCGACCAATACAACCTTCACGGTAAAATTCGCTGGTTGGGGGTGAGGCTTTCCAAAAGCCTGTCCGGCGAAATCTACCGGGTAATCGCCGACGCCCAAGGTATATTTGTTCAACCAGCCTTATTTGAAGCTTTCGGCTTGACAATTCTAGAAGCAATGATTACCGGGATTCCCACTTTCGGAACCCAGTTTGGCGGCCCGCTGGAAATCATTCAAGATGGGGTAAATGGGTTTTATATCAACCCGACTAACCACCTGGAAACCGCCCAAAAAATTCTAGATTTTTTATCGAAATGCGAACACAATCCCCACTATTGGTATGAAATTTCAACACGAGGAATTGACAGAGTTTACAGCACGTATACCTGGAAAATTCACACTACCAAGCTGCTGACACTGGCCCGGACTTACGGTTTCTGGAACTACTCGTCCAAGGAAAACCGCGAAGATATGCTCCGTTACATAGAATCGCTGTTTTATCTCATTTACAAGCCAAGAGCAAAGGCTTTATTGGCAGAACACGCAAATCGATAAGTCGCGAGTTTTGCTTTTTATATCAAATCCGTTGGTATCGGAATTATTCATTCATCTCTCTCTTCCCTTTCTCTGTATCCTCTGCGTCAAGAGGGGTTTAATAATTCCGATACAACTGAGATGTTGTACCATTCTCAAGAACAGGCAAGATGCCTGTTCCACAAAGAGTGAATTTTCTTGTGGAACAGGCCGAAAAGCCTGTTCCTAAACTGCCCATTCCACAAGAGATGAATTTTCTTGTGGAACAGGCATCTTGCCTGTTCCTAACAAGTAATTGAGAATGGTGCAACATCTCAGATACAACCGAAATTGATATTACGGGGGGATTCAAGGAAAAAACTTCGCCTCTGATGGATCAACTTTGTACCAAACCTGCCCGTAAATATTTGTGAATGACAGCAGGTTTTGTACAAGAGGACTGAGGCTAAGAAACCCGGTTTCTACGAAAATATGGGCTTTGGTAACTAAACATCTCGGAATCAACCGGGTTTATTAGGAATAGTGCGAACCGGCTCCTACTTCTAACAGGTAACTTCCAACTCGCAACTTCTGAGTGCTGATGCCCCGATTGCCGAAATTCTAGAGACCGGGGCAGATATAGCAACCGCGCCAGACGCTTAGAACTTTCTTAATGGCCTAAACCAATGCGGTCTATTACCCCTTCTCTCGGACTTCTTGTTACCCGATCGCGAAGTCGAAGGGCATTCTTGCTTCTTGCTTCTGCTATATGTCTCAGAAAGCTGTCCGGGTAATACAATTAGATTTAGAAACATGAAAACAGCGAAACCTTGTCAAACCTCACTAACAGGATGAAATTTATGCGTGTGACTACTGTTACGATTTTCAGCTTGATTGCTCTGCTCGCTCCCGGCTTAACCCGAAAGGCAATTGCTGCTTTTGACTCCGAACCCTTGGTGCAGGAAGAGTACCGCAGAGACTTTACGGCTCCCGCCGAGCCGGGTGCGTCAGCATCGCCGGAGGGAAAGTCCAAAGCAGATATGTTTAACAAGCCTTTTTACGCGGGCGAGCAGGCGCCAGTGAAAAAGGAAAAAACTATCTCGGCGGGTGCTGACGGGCCAGAAGTTGCAGCCATACAGCAGCGCTTGCAGGTGCACAGTTTCAAGGTGGGGACGATCGACGGTACCTATGGCTCTCGCACCCGATCGGCGGTTCGTGCTTTTCAGCAGTCTAAGGGTTTGAACGCAGATGGCATTGTGGATAAAGAAACTTGGACAGCTTTAGCAGCAGATCCGGCGTCGGCTTCTGAAACTGTGCAGAGCAATGCTCCAATTCTGAGCAATGCTGCTGTTCCGGGCAATCCTCCAACTCTTCTAAATAAAGGCGCTGTCGGTTCCAAGGTGAAGACGCTACAGGTGCGTTTGGAAATGCAGGGTTACGATCCGGGCCCGATCGACGGCATTTTTGGCGCTCGCACTGCTACGGCTGTCAAGAACTTTCAGCAGTATAAGGGTTTGATGGCTAGCGGCATGGTGGACGACACAACCTGGAAGGCGCTGGGCCAAAAGTAAGCGACGAGGAGTGAAAAATACGGAAAATTGCTGTGGCGATAACTCATGATTGAACCCGGTGTCCAAAAATGACCGGGTTTCTCGATGTTGAGCGATCGAGCAATTGGGTCATCAGCCTGCGGATTTATCAGTGGGTCGCTTTCTTCAATCTAAAATCTAAAATCTACAATCTAAAATCGATTGGGCGATCGAGCAATTTGGTCATCAGCCTGCAGATTTATCAGTGGGTCGCTTTATTCTATCTAAAATCTAAAATCTAAAATCTAAAATCGATGTTGGGCGATCGAGCAATTTGGTCATCAGCCTGCGGATTTATCAGTGGATCGCTTCCTTCTATCTAAAATCTAAAATCTAAAATCTAAAATCGATGTTGGGCGATCGAGCTATAGCGGTTCTCAAGCGTTGTGAGGTATGGGGGCGAGTCCTATGCCCTATGTCCTATGCCCGCGAGAGCACCTCATGTTAGTGATAAAGGCTATATGTGGTCATCAGCCTGCGGATTTATCAGTGGATCGCTTTCTTAAATCTAAAATCTAAAATCTAAAATCTAAAATCGATTGACCGATCGCTCTGTTGTGTGTTATAGTATTTAAATGTCAAAATGCGGATATGGCGGAATTGGCAGACGCGCCAGATTTAGGTTCTGGTTCCGAGAGGAGTGAAGGTTCAAGTCCTTTTATCCGCATACTATCTAATACTTTATAAATCAAGGGTTTGAGGTTCATGCAACCAAGAATCCCGTTTTTAGCTAATCTTTCGCTGACTCTTGCGAGTAAGGCGGTCGATCAAAACACTTTGTGCGATCGCAATGTTCGAGCATTTGCGTAGCCTTGACTGTGATTTTGTAACTTCTGATGATGCCGATCAGGCGAATCAAGGGATTCCCGATCACCAGTAGAATAGTAGATGGCTAAAACAGGAAGTTTAGATATGGGACTTAATGAGTATTTTGATTTCTTAGCACCGGATGCAGAAGTGTTGAATGATAGGAAAAGATTGCTAAAATAGGTCTAACAATGTATAATTGCAGAGTTATAAATTATTGAT